>CAZCNI010000270.1:0-3853 GCA_964499765.1 uncultured Polyangiaceae bacterium | reverse complement strand
ACGCAACGAGTCGAAACATTCAGGCTCAATATAACGCAACGGTCACCTATTTGGAGGCGGTTGCTCTACTCGGCGTTCTGGACAGTTGGGCCGTGTCACCGCCGGCAACAACGGCGACGGTGACCGGTGTGCTGACCAAGCTCGACCATTCGTTCACGGATATGACGCAAGACGCAGGCAACAACCTTGGAATTCCCAGTCGCCACGTGCCCTTCGTCTATCGCGCTGAAGATACGGCCAGTGGCACCACCAACTTCGAGCAGAAGCTCACGATTGCCGGAAAGGCGGTCACGCAACTGCAGGCGAGCGAAACCAACTTCAAGACAGACGTCCAGCAGGTTGATCAAGCGACGTACGCCAACCGGACTCAACTGCAGGGAACTCAAACCACGCTCGATTCACAGATTCACGTGATCTGCGGCACCTCGTTCAATCTCAATCCGAGCAGCGGCACCGTAGATTGGACCACGTGTGGCAAGACAGGCGGCACGCTCAACGATGCCGAGCTTGAGATACTCAGCGCCCAAACCGCGGCCCAGGCCACTGCGCAACGAGCGCAGGGGCAAAAAGACAAGATCGACATTGATGTTCACTTAGTGGCGCAAAAGAAGCAGCTGCGTGACAACGAACTTACGTTCATCTATGGCGACAACCAGCAGATCTTGGCTAACGACGAGACCATTCACGCCATCGATGCCATTCAGCAAATGCTGCAAATGGCTTCCAATAGCAATCTCTGGAACGCCGGTGCGCCAGCGGTCATGGCAGTTGCAGATTATGGCCTAGACATGGAGAAGGGGGCTTTGGAAGACGACAACGTGCAATTGCAACAAGCCGAAGACCTCGATGTCAAGCAAACCGATGCGGACATCGAGTATGAAGACGACATGGCCAATATCAAGCGCGAGGAGATTGACCTCGCTGAGATGGTCATCGAGGTACGTCAGTCGATGATAAGTATTCTGGAAGCACAGGCGAAAGCCGCCAGCGCTCTAGCCCAAGCTGAGGAGCTTTACGCCAACCGAAGCCAGACCAACCAACTGATCAGCAGCGACCCCTCAATGGACCCGTCGTATCGACTCGTGCGCAACCAGGCGTCGCTCTATTACCTCGGCGCGCGGGATACGGCGCAGCAACAATTGCTCTCCGCGGGGCGCGCACTCGAATATGAAATGGACCACGATCTTCCAACGTTGGGAACGGCCATCCAGAGTGCGCGCAACTACACGACGCTCAATGCACTGCAGGTCTGCCTGGACAGCATTTTCGATCAATTCAATGAACTCTACTCATCTCCCCAACCCTTCTCGACCACCGTATCGGTGCGAAAACTATTCGGCATCAACGGGCCGCGTACGGATGAAGTCACTGGAAAAACGCTGACTGAGGGCGAGCAGTTCCGGGCCTATGTACTCAACAATCAGTCGCTAGATCCTGACGGAACGCTGCGGATTCAGTTCTCCACCAATCTCATGCCGAACAATGGGCTGTGGTCCACCGAAACCTGCATCGACAAGATTGCCGAGGTGCAAGCGCAATTGGTCGGGGACTTTCTCGGCGACAATGAAGCGCAGGTTGACATTGCGCTTTCCGGAACCTCGGTTCTTCGCTCGTGCGACACCGGTGAATTGCAAGACTGGAACCTCGACTCCAATACACCTGCGGTCATCCAGGCTGGCGTGAACACCTTTGGAGACGTGACCAGTACCTCACTTTTCGGACAGTCCGTGGCCAGAGCTACGTGGACCCTCAGCATTCCCGGAAGTGCCGCGGCCCCGTCCAACGCAGACGTCGATGTCACTCACCTCGATGACATCGTGCTCAAAATCAAGCACAAGGCTATCCCACTTCTAACATCGAGCGTGGCCTCGCTCGATGATAGTTGTCTCACCAACAGCATTAACATCGGCAACTGAATCCGACATAGGTGTGCTCGTGCACTGGTGCGAGCACACCCTTGTGTACAGGCACGCTCACGGACGTTTACTTGAGGACTACTCGCATGAACTCGCGAACCTTCAGCATTGGATTGAGCATTGCAATATCCTTAGTTTCGGCAGTCGTCCACGCTTCCGGAATTGACCCGACCCATCTTTCATTGCCCAAAGGACCCGCCTCCATCGAGGGTCTTGGTCGCAACTTCGTGCCTTCCTTGAGTTCGGGGACGTCGGCCTATGGCATCGATATCGCCGTACCACCCGCGGTTGCGGGCTTTGGCCCAAAGCTTTCGATTGATTATGATTCGGGGGGCGGAGCTTCTGAGCTTGGCATTGGTTGGAAGCTAGGGGGCCTGCCCGCAGTTAGAAGAAGGACCGAGAACGGTCTTCCTCGCTTTGACTCAACCGATGCCTTTGAAGTAGCAGGCATGAGTGTCACGTCTGATCTGCTCGAAATATCGTCCAACATCTTTCGCCCTGAGCAAGAAGGCGGCAGCTTCATTCGCGCCGAGCGCAGCACTGACGGCAATTCCTGGGAGGTGCGCGACAAGAGCGGGCTAACGTATCGATTTGGCGGCACCGGATGCACCGAGTCCGAAAACGGAAAGGTTGCAACTTGGCTGCTCTGTGAGCGAGACGATTTGCATGGTCACAGTATCAAGTATACCTGGGACACAACTGACGGCCTTGGACTTCTACAGTCCGTCACATGGAACACGGTTAGTGACGCCGCAACACTGACTGTAAAGTTCACGTACGAAAGTCGCCCAGATGTTATCGAGCGGTACTCGGCGGGCATCAAACAAGTCTTGAGCAAACGCATCAACCGCATTGACGTATTGCGCGGCAAACAGACCGTTCGGAGCTACACAGTCAGCTACGACAACACGGACAACCATTCGCGATTGGTCAAGGTGCACATGGTGGGCAGCGATGGCGTGACCGCCATGCCTGACCTCGGCTTTGAATATATGGCAGTGAGCCTGGCCGCGGCGGGTCAAGTTACGGCCATGACCACGCCCCCAGGTCGCTCTACCTCCGACAAAGACGTGACTCTGGCCGACCTCAATGGAGACAGCTTGCCAGACCTGCTCGTGGGCAAGACAGGCGCCTTCATCTCCTACGTCAATAAAGACGGCACGGCCTGGCAAGCAGCCACTTCCTGGGCAGCCAGTAACAGTCCCTCGGTATCCCTATCGACAACCGGGGTGCAATTGGCCGATATGGACGGTGATGGGGCCATTGACCTGGTAATCAAGAGTGGAACTGACGACTTTCGGTACCTGCCAGGACTTGATGCCCAGCATTTTGGCACGGTTGCCTCCATCACAACCGTTCCAGACTTCACATTCGAAGATCCGGATGCGCGCTTGGCTGACATGGACGGTGATCGCCGCACGGATGTGGTCATCACCACAGCTGCTGGCCTTGCCATTGGCTACAACCTCAACGGCGCGGACTGGACCGTTCCCCAAACCATCGGGGTTGTGGACCCAAAGCAAGCTCTACGATTCAGTGACGGGCATACCCAACTCTGCGATGTCAACGGCGACCGGGTACAGGACCTTTGCTATCTGACTACCGGCAGCCTTATCTACTATCTCGGCCGAGGCAGAGGCATTTTCGAAGCTGCCCGGATGGCAACAGGCGCCCCTGATTTTGACGTTTCCAGCCCCTGGCAATTGATCGACCTCAATGGCGATGGCTGGGTCGACGTGGTTCACGTGGGCGTTGACCAGGTGGACTTTGCACTGGCCACCTCTGCCGGAGCATTCGCTACGCAAAACAGCATCACCGGGGTGCCGACCACGCTTTCCACAACTCAGATTGAATTTGCCGACATGACCGGCTCGGGCACCACAGACATCGTTTGGATCGATGTCTCCGGCTCTCCCGAAAAGGCTTGGCAATACTTG
>CAZCNI010000269.1:0-3882 GCA_964499765.1 uncultured Polyangiaceae bacterium | reverse complement strand
AAATAATGCTAGTCCGCTTTCGAGTGGCGCAAGTACGCTGATGCCAGCGCCAAGTCCGCTTTCAACTGCGGCAGGCAAGGCTACGCAAGCTCCGAGCCCGCTCATCTATCCGCCCTTCAAGGCGCAAATGCATGCCGCGCACCGCGTGCACGCCGAGAAGACCAAGCTCGATTGCGTCAACTGTCACAGCAAAGCGAGAACCAGCACGTCCGCGAATGATTGGTTGGCGCCCGGAGTGGAACAATGTGTGGCTTGCCATCAGAGCCGCTTCCAGGAGCTACGTGTAGTTTTGCCCCCCAGCCCGCGACTGCGATTCTCGCATGCAAAGCACGCCGCTCGCGCCATTGATTGTGTTACCTGTCATGGCCGTGTGGATGAGCGGGAAGACGCGCGCGGCAGCGAGCTGCTGCCCAAGATGTCCGTGTGTCTGCGCTGCCACAAGAACGATCGCGGCGCTGCAACAGCGCAGGGCGGCAATTGTCGCCTTTGCCACTTGCCGGCAGGTGGAGTGATCAAAACTCGATTTCGCGAAGGCTTGCTGGTGCCGTTGTCATTTATGTCGATGCGGCACGATACCGATTGGATATGGCAGCACGGTGACGCCGCGATGATTCGCGGTCCTGTGTGTCAGGCGTGCCACCAAGAATCGGAATGTGTGAATTGTCACGACGGGCGGTTGCGGCCGCGACAGATCCACCCGAGCGATTGGCTCAGTCTGCATGGCATCGAAGCCAGACAAGCGGGCGCCAGCTGTAACCGCTGCCATCGCTCCCAGGCGGATTGCTTGACGTGTCACCTTCGGGCCGGGCTCAGTTCCAACGGCCCAGGGGCTGCTCGAACCGAGCGTGGCCGCTTTCATCTGCCTTCGTCCATTTGGACCGACCGCCCGCGCACGGCTCGGCACCACGCCGTCCAGGCGCGCCTGCACATGGACGAATGCGTGTCTTGCCACCAAGAGCGTGACTGCGCGTCGTGTCATGCCTCAGCGGGCGTTGGAGGGCCGGGACTGGGCTCACCCAATGGGTCCGGGACCTCACCTCATCCGGCGGGGTTTCGGGTCGTTTGCGGCGGGCTACTTGTCCGCAATCCACGACCGTGTCTCGTGTGCCATCGGGTCGGCGATCCAAACTTGGTTCTGTGCCGTTGATTGCCCAGCGAGGCGCGAATCGTTGCCCGGGACAGCCCAATGAACCGGTGGCACCGCCACCAGGGAACGGGGCCATCGACCGCCTCGGCCCGCAGTAACGTGCCAAAACACAGTAAAATATGCGATAGGATGGCTGGCAGGTCTTGTTTGGGTCTCGGTCACTCACAAGAATATCGATGGTTGCGTCACAAATGTTGCAACGGTCTTGCACAAATGAAGGAACGACAGGTATAGCGATATTCCTCCGAGCAATTGCCGGCCGGAGCAAAGGAGGCGCTTAGTGCAGGAGCTCGTCCGCTATTTGCTCGAAAACTTGTACTTGGATTTTCAGGGGGATATCTCCGTCGACAAAATCCGAGAATTTTTGCGTGAGGATGACACGAGAGAAGCTCGCGCATTGCTCTCCAAGATCATCGAAGAGAATGGAATCGATGAACTACTCTTAGCTCTGGCGGATTGCTTGAAAGAGCAGCTGCGCCACGGCATTACGGAGAAAACAGTACGCGATCAACTCGCCATCTATACGGAAAGTTAGGTATTTACCCAGTCAGTATTGGAGTGCTGCTAATGGGGTTGTCCGCTTGCGACATAGGCAAGCGCGTTCAACCTAGGGGCGAGTCTTTGACAATCATCGCTTCCGAGCCGGAAGCGGCTGAGGGACTTGATTGTCAGTTGGATTCTGGCGCTGCCTGTGGCCTGCCCGTTGCGGGGCCACTGCGGTTCAGGTTCGATCGTTGGCTCTTGCCGACTACGGCCACGCGACAGTCTTTGGCAATGTACACGTCGGGTACGGGTTTGGGTGTCATGCTACGACCCAGCTACGACGCAGCCTCGCGAACCATCGAATACAATTTTGATGCGCCGATGCCAGGCGGCGTGGTCTTCAATCTCCGCCTTTTGGATGCTGATCAGGACCCAAACGGGTTTGGGTTTCGGGGTTTCGACGGAGTTTCACTGAACTCGAGCGAGACGATCGCGTTTCGCACCTCGGTTGCCCCGGACCCGACTGCAAGCCAGGTGTTGGCAGTGCCCAACTGCGCCGATGCCATGCGAGTGCTCGATCGTGCAGGCTGCAGTGGTCTCGGGTGTCATAGCCGAGAAGTTTCTTCAAATTGCACAGGGACAGCGGCCGGGATGGCTTGGGACCAGAGCCTCCAGCAATGCGTGAACGTCCCGCGCATGGGACTGTTGCTGGACGACGCGCAAGGGCTCCAGTCGACCGCGATCAATCACGTTGCGCACGAGACGCAGAATGGCACCGACATCTCATTGCGTTTCGAATCTGGAGGTCGGTTCGGTGAACAAATGCCGATTATCGACCCGGGCCGCCCAGAGAACAGCTACCTCATCTACAAGCTGTTGATTGGCGAGGCATTCAATCGCGAACTCAATGACCGCGCCGATGCTTTGGACCCGATGCGAGCTGTGCCCATGACCGGGGACCAAATCGGTCACGCTCGTGACTGGTTCATTCAATTCGGTCCGATGCCTCCCGATGAAGTGGGGGCACCAACTGGGGTTTCCTTGATTGACACGTACAATACCTTGGCTGCTTGGATCCGCGCTGGCGCGAGTTGCCCGTAGATCACACCGAATCGCGGCGCTTGAGGAACACGAGAATCGCGATGATCTGCACGAATAACATCACGCACAGCACACCAATGGGCAGCCAGGGATTCGCATAATTCACGAAGCCCCAGGCTCCGTTGATATCCGGGCTAGCCACCTGGGCGAGCGCACACTGAAACTTGCCGTTCGTTATGAAGTTGTCGACGCTATTCCAATCTGGCTTTTGTAGGTCGATCATCCACGCGGACTTGGTCGCAATTGCCAGCCGTTCCTGTGCAACGGCTCCCTGAAATCCCCAGCGCGCCGGCATTATCATCATTGGCCACTGAAGCCAGGGCACTGTCGTCATCGGTACCATCATTCCGCCGAGCACGATCTGCGGAATGAGCGCAATTGGAGTCAATGCCATTGCGGCTTCGCTCGAAGCGACCATGGTCGAGAGCAGAAGGCCGGTCGCGGCAGACGTCATCGCAGTTACGATGAGCGTAAGCAATTGGATGCCGAAAGCCACCGGTCCCCCGGAGAAACCAAGGGCAAAGAATGCAATGGCGAGCAATACCGTGCATTGAATCGTGCAGAACAGGCTCAACAACACGAACTTGGACATCACGTAATTGGCGAGCTTCAGATTGACCATCCGTTCACGGACATAGATGGCCCTCTCACTCACAATTTCGCGAGCGGCGTTGCTCGTACCGAACCAAGCCGCTGCCACGACCAGAAAGAAGATGGCAGCTGAATTGTCCGACGTGGTCTGCATGTTGCGAAGGACGTTACCCATGCTGCTGGTCGAACCACCTGAGCGAGTTGATATATCCTGCAGCGCTCCCAGGCACCAGTACGGTATCGCGCTCTTTTGTCCCCCAAACACGGCCGCAAGTAGCAGGCCGATGATCGGCGCCTGTAGCAGCAAGATCGCCGTACCACTGACGTCACGCAGTTTGGTCTTCATGTAGCGACTTACGAGTAGACCGAATTGGCCAGACGTTGCAGGCTTCTTCCCTGGTACGCCCGGTTGCTGAGAGCCAACTCCCACTGCACGCCGCCCCGAATACATCTTCTGGAAGATGGGGTTGCTTTGGCTAAGGAACTCCTGATTCCACTCGCGAGCAGCCTGCTGACGCGCGGCAAATCGAGTCGACTGCGGATTTTTGGTCCGCATGGCT
>CAZCNI010000268.1:0-3888 GCA_964499765.1 uncultured Polyangiaceae bacterium | reverse complement strand
CTAAGATAATTCAGCACCTTTCCTGCCCGATTCGCATTTTTCGCCGGGAACTAGGCTAGTCGCGCTTCACGGCGTCCAGTGGCTCTTATACGCGTCCCTGCGTAGCAACAGCACCGAAATCAGTGGCAGCGCCACCCGGCTTCCGTTCTTGTTTGATGGTCGACAAGAAGGCATCGAGTGTCAGTGCTCCAATTTCCGCGCCCTGACGGGTACGGACATTCACCGTTTGAGCGGCTCGTTCCTTCTCGCCCACCACACAGACATAGGGGATCTTCTGCAGGCTGGCGTCGCGAATCTTGTAGCCAACTCGGTCAGGACGCGTATCCATTTCTGTGCGCAGCCCGTCGTCGAGCAGCTGCTGAGTCACAGCCGTCGCGTAGTCATTGAATTTATCGCTTACGGGAATTACGGTGACTTGCACGGGTGATAGCCACAAAGGAAATGCTCCCGCATAGTTCTCCGTGATAATGCCGAAGAATCGTTCGATGCTCCCGTAGCAAGCACGGTGCAACATCACGGGTGTGTGCCGCGCACCGTCGGCGCCCACGTATTCAAGTCCGAATCGTTGCGGCATGGAAAAATCGAGCTGGATCGTGCCGCACTGCCAGGATCGCTTTAGGACGTCGCGAATGTGGAAATCAATCTTGGGGCCGTAGAAAGCGCCGTCGCCGGGGTTGACTTGGTACTCGTTGCCCGAAGTATCCAGCGCGCCCTTGAGGGCTGTCTCTGCTTGATTCCACATTTCGTCGCTGCCGATGCTTTTTGCTGGACGCGTCGAAAGTTCGATTCGAACGTCAGTCAAGTCGAAGGTAGCGTACAGTTCCTTGAAGAACTCGATCAGCATCGTGATCTCGGGAGCGATCTGTTCTGGCGTGCAGAAATGGTGCGCGTCGTCTTGTGTGAACGCCTGTACTCGGAACAACCCGTGACGTACGCCGCTCAGTTCGCGGCGGTGCACCAGGCCCATTTCTGCAATCCGCAGCGGGAACTCGTTGTGACTGTGCAGCCGTCCGCGATAAATCAAGAGATGACCGGGGCAATTCATGGGTTTGACTGCCATGGGTCGCTCTTCCTGCACGTTGTCGTGGATGACCAACGGTTGTTTCTCATCACGAAGCTTCAGCTTCGTGAAGAACATATTCTCCATGTAATTGTCGTAGTGCCCTGACGCGTGCCACATCTGCTCACTGAGAATGAGAGGCGTGCGAACTTCTTGGTAGTTGCGGCGTCGGAGCAGCGAGCGCATGTAGTCGACTAGCAGGTTGAAAACCGTCGCTCCGCGCGGGTAAAAGAAGGGAAAGCCAGGGGCCTCTTCGTTGAACGTGAACAGGCTCAATTGCTCACCGAGCACGCGGTGATCGCGTCGCTTGGCTTCTTCGATCTGGTGCAGATAGTCCTCGAGATCCTGTTTGCTGAAGAATGCGGTGCCATAGACGCGCACCAATTGTTCTCGCGTGGCATCGCCTCGCCAATAGGAGCCGCTCACCTTGGTGAGACGAGTATGCTGCAGCCAGCACGTGCTCGGTACGTGAGGGCCGCGACAGAGGTCCACGAAGTCGCCATGTCGGTAGAAACTCAGGGGTTCGCCGCGGCCACGAATTTCACCGACGAGTTCGAGCTTGAACTTGTTGTGGCCACCATCAATCGCCTTGTACCGCTCGTAAGTCTCATCCGCGTCAGTCAGTGCTACGCAGCGGACGAAGGGGTGCGCCTCTTTGGCGACTCGCTGCATCTCAGTCTCGATGCGCGGAAAGTCCTCTGGCGTGATCTTTCCGCCATCCGGCATGTGAATGTCGTAGTAGAAGCCATCTTCGATGGCGGGACCGATGGTCAACTCCGCCTTGGGGAATATCCGCAAGATCGCATCAGCCATTAAATGTGCTGCGGAATGGCGTAGCACTCCTAAGGCTTCCGGATCTTTCTTTGTCAGCAGCGCGACCTCGGCGCCGTCACCCAACACCGCCGTCAGATCTACAACCTGACCGTTCACCTTTGCGGCAACGGCAGCCTTCGCAAGACCCGGTCCAATATCCGCGGCAAGATCGGCACCGGTACTTCCCTCATTGAGTGATCTTCTGCTCCCATCCGGGAGTGCGACCTGAATCATAATGCTTTCCTTTCTGGCAGCACGGTTACGATCCGTCCTGCGCGAACGCCCGGTGGATACTTCCCACCGCGCGCGTCCCGATTTATAGTCCTCGAACCCGAAAAATGCCAGAAGCGCAAAGATCCGGTCACGGTGCTGGTTCTGCGCCCCAAGCCAACAAACAGTGATCGAGCAAGAATCTCTGCGCCGCTTGAATCAGGAGTCAGTGCAATGACCTTGAACCGCAGAACCGTAGTGGATCGCGAAGGATCAGGACTCGATCACGATAGGATCGGCACCCGATCGAGAGAGGATCAGGACCGCATCGGGAGAGGATCAGGGCCCGATGGTGCCTCCGCGCATTGCGCGAGCGGACCTCAACGTGCGTAGGCCGTCACGACATAATCAAGAAAGACGTCGAAATGGCCCAAGCACGTGCTGCTAGGCCTATCTGACGCCCGGGGTACATAGTGAATGGTCAGCCGAGCAGGCTTTGGTGGGTGACTGAAGGCCAGAAAAGCAGATAACCGGGGGCCGATTGCCAGAAAGTAGGCCCGTTGGGGCCAACTCTGATACCGCCAAGACTTGCATGGACCCACTCGTTCGCGCGGCCTTCGTAGTGCAAAACCTTCTGGGTCGCGTCTTGGGTCTCAGCCTGAGCATTGGTCTTGCCGTGATGTGGGTGGGCGTGCAAGCGGGTCGCCTCTCACCGCAATTTTTGTGGTTGGTCTTGGCGACACTTGGAATCGCGCTTGCGCCAAGACTACGTTTTCGTGGTCGCTTCGGTACCGGCAGCGCGCGCCGTGACCTCGAGTGGTTCACGCAGTGCGTACTCGCGATACGCACGGTACTACTGCTTGCGGGACCGGGCATTGCCGAAACTTGGTCTCCGATCGTCTATGTCGTCCTAATGCTGACGGCCGCGTTTGCTCGCCCGTCAGCAGCCTTTGGTACGTTGATTTACGTTTTGATGCTCGAAGCAGCACGTCTTGGTGCCACGGTGCCGGGTCTTTGGTTCGAAAAGCTTGCGCCGCAGGCGGTTCTGGCGTCTCTGTTCACGAGCCTAAACTTCATCGTGTTCCGGGCTGAAATTGCGCGGGTGCGGCGCCTTTCGCGCGAGCGCGTGGAAGCGGAGATCCAACGCAATAAGGAGGCCGCTCGGTCCTACCGTTTGCTGACGACACCCAGCTCTGCCGTTGAGCGCACGGGGCCGTTACCACTGCGCGCCAACGAGGAGCGTGCGCAAAGTGCAGCCGTCGAAGAGATTCACGTTGCATCGCAATGTGCGCTCGATCTGCTTCGTTCGGCACTGCGCCTGCAGTCCGTGGTGCTACTCTGGCTCGACTCAACGCGTCAGCGGCTCAGTATCCACGAGCTCTCGAGTGCCCGAGAAGAAATCAAACCCGGCCCCTTCAACGCTCGCGACGGTGTCATGGCTGCCGCGCTTTCGCAACAGGCGCCAGTTGCTATTCATGGCCCGCGCGCAGCGCGTCATGTACCTTACTACGCAGAGTCAATTCTCGTGGGAGCAGTGTGTGCAACCCCCATCATCGATCACGACCAAGCGCGGGGTGTTCTGCTAGTCGACCGAGCGCAAGCTGAAGCCTTTACCGACGCGGAGCAGGAATTGCTGCAAGCGACAGGGCGCTTCTTGCTGCGTGCCATTGAAAACGAACGCGTCTTCGTGCAGCTCGAGGCGGCAAAGAATGAGCAGGGCAAGCTCTATAGGGCGGCGGGGTTGTTAGCAGCCGCAACTACCGAAGGGCAAGTGGTCGAAGCCGGGGTTGGATGCGCGCGTGAAT
>CAZCNI010000267.1:2587-3913 GCA_964499765.1 uncultured Polyangiaceae bacterium | reverse complement strand
AAGACTGGCTTGGCGGGAGTCGTGATAAGTTTGCTGCCGATGAACGCAACCCTGAGGCGGACGCGCATCGCCTCATTCACGAGCTGCATGTACACCAAATCGAGCTACAGATGCAGAACGAGGAACTCCAGCGAGTACAAGCCGAGTTGGAAAATGGCCTGACGCGCTTAACCGACTTATATGAGTTCGCACCGGTTGGCTACGTAACTCTGGACTCTCAGGGTGTGCTTCGCGACGTAAACCTCACTGGCGCACGAATGATGGGACTGGAGCGCACGCGTCTGATCGGGCGACGATTCGCGCACGTTCTTGCCGTTGAGAGCCGTTCGGCCTTTGACCTTTTCTTGGCGAAGGCATTCAAGAGTCGTGACAAGGAAATTCACGAGACGGTGCTGTGTCCCGAGGGCGCGGAGCCACTTGCCGTCGAACTCGCAGCCACGGTTCCTGACAACGCGCAAGAGTGCCTCCTGGTGGCGACGGACATCACCAAGCGCAAGCGAGCTGAGCAAGTGTGCAAAGAGCTACAGTTGCAGTTGGAGCAATCGCGTGGGATTGAGAGCTTCGCCACGCTTGCCAGTGGCATCGCCCACGATATTGACAACCTTCTAGACGAGATCGCGAGCGGCCTGTCAACATTGGAACTCGAACGCGGTGAGGCCGGGAAGGGCCGTCAAGAAATCGAACATTTGGAGGCGCGGGCTGAGCGAGGCCACGATCTAACCAAGCGGCTCCTAGGGTTGGCCTGCGGGGTAACAAGAACTTCTTAGGTTTCTTGCGGCGTGGCGGGTTACGGCCGAAGCAATCGGGGGCTTACCACACTCTGCTTCAATGTTTCATGCGTTCCCATCGATACAATGTCGAAAGGTTGATGTTTAGAATCTTGGCGGCGCGCGGCTTATCGCCATCTGTTCGAGCTAATACGCGATCAAGGTAGCGGTAATTCATTTGCTTGAGCGTCAAGGGCGAACTTTCCAATCCGGGCCCAGAATCCGCCGGCTCTTGCGCTTTCAAGAAAGAAAGATCGTTGGTGGTTACAATTGCCTCGCGGCCTAATACTACGAGTCGCTCGATGGTGTTCTCAAGCTCGCGGACGTTACCAGGCCATGCAGCCTTCATCAGCACGCTCAGGGCCTCGTCGTTGATGGTGTCCACCGGTGAAGTAGCGTTTCGCGCTCGAGCCTCCTGCAGGAACAGCGCAACCAATGAGAGAATGTCCTCGCGCCGTTCGCGAAGTGGGGGCACCACCAGGGAAATGACGTTGAGCCGATAGCGCAGATCTTCGCGAAATCGACCTTCTTTGACCAGTAGGTTCAGATCCCGGTGAGT
>CAZCNI010000267.1:0-2487 GCA_964499765.1 uncultured Polyangiaceae bacterium | reverse complement strand
GGTCCACCGGCATGAATCGCGCGTGCTACTCGTTCCTTCCCAGTGCCGCTTTCGCCCAGAATCAGCACCGCCGACTTAGAGCGCGCTACAAGCGCAATCGACTCCGTGAGATCGCGCATCGTCGAGCTCACGTGTACGATGTCTCCGTTGGTCACCGCCGGAACGTGCCGAGGCGGAGAGGTCGTCCTGAGGATTCGCCGTGAGTCGGCAATCGCTTCGGCGAGGAAAACAAGCAATTCCGGAATGTTGAATGGTTTCGCGAGGTACTGAAACGCGCCGTGTTTGGCTGCTTCCACCCCCTCGAGAACTGAGCCGTTGGAAGATCCTACGATTACTGGCAATCCAGGCTGAAGTGCTTTGATCTGCTCAAGTAGTTCAAATTCTCTCAGGCCCTCCATTTGCACGTCGCATATGACAAAGTCGAATTCGCCACTTCGAAGAGCATTCGTCGTTCGATTGACGCTCGACGCTATGTCACATAAGTAGCCTTGCTGCGTCAGCTCATCGCTCAGCAATTGTGCCGACCGAACATTGTCGTCGGCAATCAATATGCGTTTCTTGTTTGTCACAAATGGATCGCACTTTCGATCGGAGTCTAGTCCTTATACCTGCACCGGGACAGCGGTGTTGGCGGCTGGACAAGTTCATTCAAATTGTGAGGCCCCAATGTGCGCACAAATGCCCCTACTTTGCCGCCGACCCTGGAGCGCGAGACACAGGGTGCCCTCTCATAAGCGTCCATTCATGCGATTGAGCGTCCCCGCCCCCATTCATTCAATTTGGAAGACGGAGGACCGGAGCGAGAAGAGATGGCCGATTCATGGCTGCGGAAACCCGCTTCCAATTGGCTCGCTACATCGCAAGTTAGGCATGGCCATCCAGCGCCAATGAAGACCAGGAAATCGTGGTCAAGAATGATGACAGCATAGTCGTGACTCTTCCGGCCAGCATAGGACTGCGCAAAGGCATCGCTGCCAAGTTCAGTGGATTTGGACGGAACATGAGTTTCATTTAGCTGCGTATAGTAGGGCAAGAGCGAACTACAGCGCTCCAGCGAACATGCGCCCACTTCGACTTCGCCGTCGCGCTTGCGACATTGCACGGTAAGGAACTCTACAAGTCTCACTTCAACCGTGATTACAATGCGGCACTGCTTTGTTTCGCGGGAACAACGCACACGTGTGTTTCATGCGAGCGTCGCTGCCGGCTCGTTGACACCGCGCGTGCTTGTTCGACGTATTGCGCGTTTACGGCTTCATACCGTTTGTCATCCCAACGGTGTCCGCAGATCATGCAACTTGACACGAACACGAGACATTGAAGCACTTGTCCCTCGTACTCAAATGTCGTCATTTGCGCAGCGGGTTCAGCGGCGCTTTGGCAATACTCGCACGGCAACGTCATGGCATCAAAACCCTCATTTGGTTCGTTCGTATGCCCCGGAACAGAACCCCTTGCACGCAATATCTTCCGTCGACTCCAGATCGTCACGTCGATTGATCGAGCTACGCATCATTGCTGAAAAACCTAATCAAGGGAGTGCGACATTTCCGGCGACGGCGCCTAATTTCACGCATCGAATCCCCCGCACGTGATGCCTACTGGTTGTCGCGGTGACCTTGGACTTGATCGACCAGGCCTCAAAACGATTTGCAGAATGCGAAAGGTCGACGGCAACTATTCTGCAACCTTCACGAGGCAATTTGCGAGGAGCCGGAATGAATGTAGCTACGCCAAGCAGTCATCCTCCTCAACAATGCCGGTTAGCCGCCTTTGCGCGCGACCCGAACGACATCTTGCGAGCGAAGTGCTTCGTGGCCACATGAATATGGAATCCTAGGGGGAAGAGCCGGAGCTGCCTATGTGCTCGCATCATTACGCGACGTGCGCTAGCCGGTTATCACGACTCTTTATGCAATTTTAACTGAGCTCACCGCTGGAACACTGTCCTCTCCCTTCGACGAGCAATTCCGCGGCTCTGAGTCAGCACGCGGATTGTCGATTTAACTTGTGTCGGCACTACGTGGCGGCCTTCTCGGCGGTGACCCAAGTCAATTCAGATTGCGCTTCGATAATGTGGTGATCCGTCGTCCTGATATGAGACTCCGGCACTGACACCAAGGCGACTACGTTTCGGGAGAAACTACTCTTTGTCGAATCGAGGCCCAACAGCGACGAATACCGTCGTTCGAAGGATTCTTGCACTGACTGCAGCAATTGAGCCATGGTCTCCGGATCAATCGTCAGAAGGGCCTTATAACGCAAGAGCAGATTCCCTATCGCTAACGGTCGCGTTTTCGCCGACTCAGACGCCACGATTTCGCAGAGTTCGTTGGAAAACTCCGCCAAGGCGACGATGCGGTCTTCTTCGTGAGCCCAACGCCCGCTCATCCCTGGAGTGTTTGACATGACTCCCAAGATTGGTTTGGGCAAGCACCAGCGCTCCCCAACGCCCAGCCCCAGTTTGCGCAAAGATAAGCCAAGAAC
>CAZCNI010000266.1:0-3945 GCA_964499765.1 uncultured Polyangiaceae bacterium | reverse complement strand
CGTCATGGATGACACGACCTGCATGGTGGACGTGGCTCGCTACTTTCTGGACTTCACGCGCAATGAATCCTGTGGCAAGTGCACGTTCTGCCGCGTGGGCACCATGCGCATGCTGGAGATTCTCACTAAAATCTGTGCGGGCAATGGCGAGCTCGACGACATGGAACATCTCGAGTCGTTAGCCGATCAGATCAAGACAACCAGCCTCTGCGCACTGGGTCAAACCGCACCTAATCCCGTACTCACGACTCTACGCTACTTTCGCGATGAGTACATCGAGCACATCACCGCCAAGCACTGTCGGGCAGGCAAATGCACGGCTCTCTGCTCTTATCATATCAATGACCAGTGCAATGGTTGTCTGCTCTGCAAGAGCAAGTGCCCCGTCGATGCCATCAGCGGCGCCAAGAAGGAACGGCTCGTCATCGACCAACAGCAATGCATTCGTTGCGGCGTATGTCGCGACACGTGTAACCGCGACGCAGTCGTCGTCAGCATGAGGATTTGAACAGTGGCGGACAAGATCAATATCACGCTGAACGGTGAGAAACTCGCGGTGAACGCAAACCGCACCGTTCTTGACGTGGCCAAAGAACGCGGCATCTTCATTCCTACTCTCTGCCAGAACGACTTGGTAGAACCCTTTGCCTCGTGCTTCCTGTGCGTGGTCGAAATGAAAGGCCGTCCCAATCTGGTTCCTTCCTGCTCGACCAAAGTCGCAGAAGGCATGGACATCCTGACCGACACGGAGCGGGTGGCTCAGGCGCGCCGCACCTGCATCGAACTGTTGCTCTCTGACCACGTGGGCGACTGCGTCGGCCCCTGTATGAGCACCTGTCCGGCTGGCGTCGATATTCCGGGTTTCGTAGCGCACGTCGCCAAAGGCGACTTCGAGCAAGCTGGGGAACTCATCAAGTCCCGATTGCCGCTACCCGGCGTGCTCGGGCGTATTTGCACGCGGCCCTGCGAGACCGAGTGTAGGCGCCAATTAGTGGACGAGCCCATCGCGATTTGCCAACTCAAGCGTGCAGTGGCCGACAACACGCCAACCGTAGCGCCCACGGATAAGGCTGCAGCAACGGGCAAGAAGATTGCTGTAGTGGGAGCTGGACCCGCGGGGATGACTTGCGCGTACTATCTGCAGCTGCTCGGACACGATTGCACGGTTATCGACGCGCACGAGGCTCCGGGCGGCATGATGCGTTACGGAATCCCGAGCTTCCGACTTCCACGCAACGTCATTGATGCGGAGGCTCAGGTCATCAAGGATTTGGGTGCCACGTTCCGGTTCAATACGCTCCTTGGCAACGACGTGACGCTGGCTCAACTGCAGAATGACTTCGATGCTGTATTTCTCGGCCTCGGCGCACAGAAAGCGACCGCTATGCGGGTGCCCGGCGAAGACTTGCCGGGTGTACTCTCGGGCATCAGCTTCTTGGGTGAAGCTTCCCGCAATGAACGCATGCCAATTGGCAAGCGGGTCATGGTCGTCGGCGGGGGCAATACCGCGATCGATGCGTCACGCACGGCTCTGCGCCTGGGTGCTCAGGAGGTTTCCATCCTCTATCGACGCACACGCAAAGAGATGCCTGCGTGGGAAGAAGAGATCAGCGCAGCTGAGCATGAAGGGGTTAGTCTCGAGCTGCTCGCTGCACCCGTAAAGATCGAGAAACAGCCAGACGGCACGCTGGGCGTCACTTGCATTCGAATGCAGCTGGGCGAACCTGATGCGTCCGGCAGACGGCGGCCCGAACCGCTTGCAGGCAGCGAGCACGTGCGCATCGTCGATAACGTGATTGCAGCGATTGGTCAGGGAGTGACAGCAGAATGCGCAGAGGGCATTACGCTCAACCGCTGGGGTGCCATCGAAGCCGACTCAACTACGCTGCAGACCAAAGCGCTACCCAAAGTATTCACCGGCGGCGATTGTTTCAGCGGTGCGGATATTGCGGTAACTGCCGTGGGCGCAGGACGCCGCGCAGCTATTGCCATTGATCAATTCGTGATGGGACGGCCCGTGGTTGGCGAGCCACAGCCCTACAATCACAAGATGGGCAAACTCAAAGACGTGCCCACTGCGGTCTACGACAAGTTCGCCAAGGCGGCACGCGTGCCCATGCCGCACCTGGATCCCAAGGGCCGCGCCAAGACCTTCGTCGAAGTCGAGACCGGCTTTACGCCAGGCATGGCCAAGAAAGAAGCCGAACGCTGCATGACTTGCGGATGCCGCGACGCGTTCGAATGTCGCCTCCGGGAATACTCGGCCCTATTTGGTGCATCGCAGAGCCAATACCAAGGCGTCGTTCGCGACTATTGCCGCGACGAGTCGCACGAGCAATACGTTCACGAGTCGTCCAAGTGCATCCAATGCGGCACGTGCGTGCGGATCTCCGAAAAAGTGCTGGGAGTTTCTGTAATGGGCTTCGTGAATCGAGGCTTCATCGCAACCGTAAAACCCGCGCTGGGCCGCCCTCTCGTCAGCATCACGACCTCGGGACTCGAGCAGTTGGTGGACAATTGCCCAACGGGTGCGCTCACCCGCAAGAGCGACAAGATCGCAGTCCTGAGCTCGAAGTTCGAACGGCCGAAGATCTGATAACCCCGCAGAGAGCTCACCTGCCACACTTCACTGAGGTAGGTATCGCCTCGAATTATTGCCTGTCGTCAGTGCCTTGCCGTAACCGTTGACCCGATCAAGATTGACACTGCGACAACGCGATGCGATATTTCGTGACGTCATGCTCGAGATCACGGCTATGACAAAACTTGAGCACGTAACCCTTTCTGACGAAACCGCTCGTTTTGCTGCTGCGCTGGTTGCCACGGGTCGTTTCCATTCGATTGACGATGTACTTGCGGCAGGTGTTGAGGCACTCCAGGAGCGTGACCAGCTTCAAGATGAGTGGATTGCCCACACCCGCCAGCGTTTTGAGCAAGGCCGCAAAGCGTTTGAGCGCGGTGAAGTCATGAGCACTACGCCTGACGAACTCATGGACAGCATCGAGAAAGAGCTAGCCTGTTCGTTGACTACCTGACATTTGTCGGATGATCGCCAAGAACCACTTGCGGTGTAGAAGCAATGCCGATTTCGTTCGAAAAGACGAGCATAACGTCCTTGTACGCCGTTTGAATTTGTGCTGGGTGACTTGTGTTGTTGCTGAAGCATGAGTCCCAACTCGCGTCCCATGATGCTCCGGAAGTGTCCCGTCGACGCCTTGATTCGGTTCTGAGTTTTGCATCTTCGCCCCAGTCTTGAAAAGTTGCGTAACAGATATCCATGAACGCGTTGCAGACGGTCAAGAACCGAGGAGAAAAGATAGGGGCGGCCAGGTAGATCTTCTTGTCGATTGAGCGTTTAAGCGCGACCACATCTGGTGGAGCCAATTCTTTCCAACAGCCCACGTAAGTGAAGTAACAGAGAAGGTCGTTCAGATCCGGTGCGATAGAATCGTAGATTGCTATTCGTTTTTCGATGAGTCTTTGGTTACGCCACTGAAAATGCTCAAACCTTTTCAGAACTCGGGTGGAGTAATAGCCTAGTGCTGCAACTGCCGCCGGGGTTAGCAGCTGAAACAGCAGTTTCACGACTTCTAAACTGGTCCATGGGGAATTTCAACCGCTGCTACGCACTCCACGCATTCACCGCGGGCAATAGCGTAGGCGCGGGCCTTATCGGCACGAGTCACGCGACCTGACCCTTCGGCGATATTCAAGCAAACCCCCTTGGCGGCCCGCAGTGCCTCATCTCGCAACTTGGCGTCCCGAACCTGAGCCGAGCGGACTGCAGCCAACAATTCAAGAGCTTTCTTGTAGACGTGCAAACGATGATGCGGAAGTGCCGTAACGATAGAGTGATTGTCATGATGTTGACGCATGTTGAAGTGCTCCTTCACAGCAGAAGGAGCACTTCAACCCACGACCAAATCCGACGTCGCTCAGAACCCC
>CAZCNI010000265.1:0-3954 GCA_964499765.1 uncultured Polyangiaceae bacterium | reverse complement strand
AGGAACACCTGGGTCGTGAATTGCGGCGCCACTGGCTCTTCGAGTCGGCGATACTCTTCCAGCGCTAGCAGGGCCCACGCGTCTTCCTGCGTGTTGCGATAGCCCGCGCCAGAGCGGAGGCGCACGAGACCGCGCGCCAATTTCTCCACCAACGGGTTCTTGTTGTCCATTGCGAGTACGGCCTGAAGCAGCAGTGCGGTGCTGCGTGTGGGCGACTCGAGTAGAACTGCCAGCGACGGATCACTGGTTTCAACCCGTGCTTCAGCGGGGCCGACCGTGACCTCTTTCAGTATCTCGGTCAGGAGCGTATCCAGTTGCGGACGCGGCAAGTGAAGCCGCGCCATGGCCGAGAGCAGTTGGATCTTGGCCGATACTGAGAGCGAGTCCTTGATGGCCAGCAGTTGGTGCACCCGGGACTGATCGAGTTGGCCCAACTGCGACAGCACATCGGCAATGAAAGCAGCCTGAGCACTGGCAAATCGCAGCATTTCTGTCGGGCTGCGCGTTTGCTCGCCGGGCGATTGCGCCGGGGTTTCTGTCTGAACGTCATCGTCTGAGTCGCTCGTGTCTTCGGCGCTCGGTGGGCCTGCAGATTGTCGCGCCGCGAAGCGATTGAGCTCGGAGGTCAGATTCTGCGCTGCTTGATCGCGCATTCGCTTGGGCACGAAGTAGCCGGCTTGGCTGGCGCGCTCGAGTGTGAGCAAGGCATAGGCCGTGAGCCAAGGGTGTTTGCTTTCGTCGTCTTCCCAGTACCCGAATGAGCCATCGGGTCGTTGCCGCTTGGCAATCTCACCGAGGGCTGCATCAACGTCACTCGACGTGCTTGCCGTTAGTCGCACCTGTTGTTGCTCAGCGAGCTTAGCTGCTGCCACGAGCGGCAGGACGCGACTGGCAAGTTGCTCTGTACATCCATAGGGATAGGCCGAGAGCCCTTCGAACACGGACTTGAGACCCACTAGCGCGCTCGGGGATACCGTGACGCTAAGGCCTCCCAGGTCCTTTCGGTAACCTGAGAGATCACCGAGCGCAATGGCCGCGGCCGAGTCAGTGGAACCGAATGCGGCTGCGCTCAACCAACGCAGCGGCTGCTCGACTTGGCGCGACACGCGCACGCGGTCGATGTCAGCGCTGCTCTTGGCGGAAAACTCGAAGTTGGCAGTTCCAGCAACCGTGGCTTTGACTAAAAACCTCACTTCGACCTGGCCGTTCTGCGGCAGCGTCACGTGCTTTTGCAGCGGGCCGAGCGGAGTCAGGCCGCTTGCGGCAAGGCTCACGTCTACCCCCGACGACTTGGCACCCTTCGAGGTAACGATCACTCCCGCTTGCAACGTGTCGCCCACGCGAACGATGCGTGGCAGTGCCGGTCGCGCCATCAGTAGGCGATTGGATTGAATGGATGCCTCGCCAAAACCAAACCTGTCGTCTGCGCCGGCGGCAACGGCCATCAAGCGAAATGACGTAAGATTGTCAGGCAATTTGAAATGGAATTGCGCCCTGCCGTCGTTGCCAACGGCGCGCCCGGCTTCGAAGTGCACCGTGGTTCGGAAATCCGAGCGAATCCTGCCCGGCATGTCCATGCCGCCGCCGACTTCGCTGCCCTTGTCGGCATTCGAGTTCTGTCCTTCTGTCTCGTAACCGAGGATCGATACGTGTTCACCGTTGCGCCATTTGATGAAGTGCGCCAAGCGTTCACGGCTCTCCAGCGCGTACACACCGAGCGAACGGGGCTCGGAAAATGCCGGCAATGGATCGGGTGTCTTGTAGCCGGTAAGCAGCAACACGCCTTCATCCACGACGTAGAAAGTGACGGTACCAGCGCTTGGCGCCCCATCGATGCGCTGGAGCGCAACCTGTGCATCGACGTTGTCGCCGGGTCGATATTCCGCGTGCGGTGTAGACACGGCAACTTGGAGCCGGTGTGATTCTGGATCAACCCGCAGCGGTGCGTAGCCGACGCGGTAGTCGGGTGCACCCACGTCAGCGGCGCCAATCTCGGGCATGTTTGCTACCCGGCCGCGCACCAAGTGCACCGAGACATAGGCATTGGGAAAGTACTCGGCCTTGACCGGTACTTCAATAACGGACATGGAGCCACGCACGGCCTGCACCTTCTGATCGAGCAGCCCCGCGCGCTCCACGGTAACCAGTGCCGTTGCCTGCTTGAAAGGGCTCTTGACCAAAATACGGGCCACATCGCCGGGTTGATAGGTCTTCTGATCGAGCTCCAGGTCGAGCTTGCGGCGGTCGGTTGGTTGCCAACCCGTGGAGGTTGCGTTGCTGTCCGCGCGATCATCGACCACGTATAAGCCGACGCTGGCCGCAACCGGGTTTGCCAAGTCGTCCTGGGAGGTTGCGCGCAGAATATAGTAGCCCGGTTCTGTAAGTCGCAGCGGGCATGTAGCATCGCGATCGACTGAAGTTACCATGCAGCTTACGGCCTTGACGTCATGCACGTGAGTCTTGTAGTGCAAGGCATCCGCGGCCTTGTCTTCCACCACCGAATTCCAAGTGCGCCGCCAGAGCTCGAGCGAGATGGGAATGTTGGCTTGCCGGGCGCCGTGTGGACTCAGTGCCAGAACATTCGCGGGAAACATAGCTCCCGTTGCGAGAAAACGTTGCTTCGGCTCCTTGAGCGCTAGGTAGAACTTTGCCGGGTGTACCAGCACCTGGCTGCGACTGGCCTGGGTCTGGTGGCTCAGGTCCTGCACTTCGGCTTCGAACACCAACTGCTCGGGCTTTGACTGTTGAGGTGCATCCAGTGCAATGGTTTTGGAGAGCGTGCCTTTGGCATCGAGCGCGGCGACGTCTTCGGAATACGCTGAGCCGCGTTGGTAAACGAAGCGCAGATCTTGGCGGAAGGTGGCGTCGTCCACCACGTAGCCCCGGGAACCGGGCGGTTCGTAATTGACCTCCGTTCTTGTCACGTACTGCCGCACGCTAGCTTCAGTGACGGGCGAGCCAAAAAGGTACTCAGAACTAATGTCGAATGTAGCGCTCTGCCGATGCACGGCTTCGCGCTGCCGTGGTTGAACGCTCACCTTGAACTCAGCTGGCTTGTAACTGAGGATCTGAAACCCGGCGGAGAACTGTTCTTCATCGCGACGCCCGAAGCGAATCGAGGCTATGGCATGGCCCAGAGCCGCAGATTTGGTGAGCGACACATCCGCAGAGAGTGCCCCGAATGGGTCGAGCTTGCCGTCTCCGGAGGCGACCACTTCGCCTTGGGCGTCGGTCACCACATAACGGAATTCTTGTTGTGCTAGCGTGGAAAAACCTTTTTCGGCTGTGTGCCGGAAAAAGCCGCCGAGCTTTACCTTCTCACCGGGTCTATACACTCCGCGATCGGTGAAGATGAGCCCTGCCCATTGACCGCGTTGCAAGTAGTCGGTGGGTTCATCACTGGCGATGGTGCTCGATGGCTCCAGGCGCTGATACGTGAAGTCATCGCCCGCTCGCGCCACCAGCAGTAGACGTGAATCAGCCGAACCATTGCGCGCAATGGGCTTGAGCTGTTGGGGCGAGAACGTGATCAGGCCCTGCCCATCGGTTTGACCTGAGCAGACCGCGTCCCCATTGGCATCGTAGATGGTTGCGGTTGTGTCAGATGCGGGCTCGCCCGTGGAAAGGTGGGTGAGCCACACGATACTCCCAAACCGGCTGACGCGCGCCGTAACCCCCAAATCAGTCACGTTGATGAGGGAACTCACCTGTGAATCGAGTTGCCCGAGGCCTGCCAGTGCAACCACTGCAGCGCCCCGAGTCTTTCCGTCCAGTAACCCCTTGACGTCGAGCTGACGCACGGTGCGAATGTTCTTGTTCGTACCCGTAGAGAACCAAGACCAGTGGTCCTTCGACGACGCAGCGGAGTGGTGGTCCTTCGACCATTCCGCTGCGTCATCGGAGGACCGCCATTCCTCGGCGTCAGCCGAGTTGCTCACGCCGCTGGCAGTGGTC
>CAZCNI010000264.1:0-3956 GCA_964499765.1 uncultured Polyangiaceae bacterium | reverse complement strand
GTGACGCGGAAACCGGGTAGGTCGCAGACGAAGCCCGAAAGCGGCACCACGCAGACTTGCTTGGCTCCGAGCAACTGGTAGACGAATTTGCGATCGAGCGAAATCCCTTGCGGACAGCGTTGCCGGAGAAACTCCTCCATTTTGCGATCCTCAATCTTCAGATTCATGCCCTCGTTGAGCTCGTCGGAGAAAACCAGGCTGAGGTAAAACGCGCCTCCCGGCTCATTGACGGTGACCCCGTTGCAAGCTCCGAGTATTTCCGTTGCGCGTCGCGCGCGGCGGGCGAAGAACGCCCGCCGCTCTTTTCCCCAGGGCTCGTAGCGCGGGTCACTGAAGACGCGCGGTATGATCATCTGGGGCAGAGTAGTTGAACACACCTCGAGCATCTTGGCGTCGAGAATCGAGCGCACGTAGCGGCGGAACATGGGCCGCTTTTCCGAATTGTAAACCTCCATCCAACCACAGCGAGCACCAGGCCAGGGCACTTCTTTAGAAATCCCCTTGAGCGAAATCGTCGGTACGTCCCCGACTAGATCAGACAAGGGCAAGTAGTCTTTTCCGTCGTAGACCAGATTCTGGTAGATCTCGTCAGCCACGATGAAAAGGTTGTACTCCCGGGCAATGGCAATCATTTCACGCACGACTGACGGCGGAAAAACCGCTCCTGTTGGATTGTCGGGATTGATGATCATGATCCCGGCGATGTTCTCGTTGTAGCGCACCTTGTTGCGCAGCTCGTCGAGGTCAGGCATCCAGCCATTCTTAACGTTGAGGTGATACACGATCGGGTTGGAACCGGCGTGGGCTGCCTCAGCCGACGAATGCGTCGAGTAAGATGGTGAGGGGCCGATCACGCGCGCCTGGGGTGCCAGCATTGTGTAAACCTTGTGAATCGCATCACCGAGCCCATTGAAGAATAGAATGTCTTCAGCGGAGATTTGCACATGCCCCCGGCCGTTCACGCGGGCCGCAAGAAATTCTCGGGTCTCTTTGACCCCACGGGTGGGACAATAGCCGAACGAAAGGTTGTCTCGGACGCAGTCGGTAACGATGTCCTTGATCCAATCGGGAACGACCTCGCCCTTTTGCACTGGGTCACCGATGTTCTCCCAGAACATGGGGCGCCCGCTCAACTTCTGGATCTCATGGGCTAGATCGGTGATTCCACGTATTTCGTAGGTGAGTTCGGACGCACCCGGGTGAACAATATTACGACGCATGGGCTTGGGCCCATACCACATAAATGCGTCTGCAAGCTGCGGCTTCGACACGTTGGGTGTTGGGGACGGCTTGATTTTGCGTCCTCGTGGCCCCACGTAGCTACGCAAGGATCCTGCCGATGAGTCAGAACTTCAATCAGGCCTGGGGCAGTGAGATGCGCCGCTACCGACCGTCGCGACGTGAAACCGCATTTCTGGTGCTGGCGGCCATCTTTCTTGCGCACGCCATCCTCGGTGAGCTAATTGGCGGCAAACTCGTCGAGTACAAGGGGTGGACGATGAGCATCGGCGTCATTCCCTGGCCGATTGTGTTCGTAGTGACCGATCTCATCAATGAACACTATGGACCGCGAGCCGTGCGGCGGTTGACGTACATCGCGGTGGGATTGATTGCGTACACGTTCTTGGTTTTGTTTATTTGCATCAATGTCAAGGCCGCGTCCATATCGCCGGTGTCAGACGCGATGTTTCGGGGCGTATTCGGGCAATCGCTCTGGATCATCGTAGGCTCGCTCGTTGCATTTGCGGTCAGTCAAGCGGTGGACGCGGCTGCTTTCGTCTTTGTGCGCGCGCGTACCAAAGAGCGGTTTCTGTGGGCCCGTTCCGTTGGGTCGACTGTTATCTCGCAGATTGTCGATACCTACATCATTAACGCGATTGCTTTTGGAATACCGGGAAAGCTCTCGATGTCGCAGGTAATGAACCTCAGCAATGCCAACTACGGTTATAAGCTGCTCATCGCTTTCGCTACGCTACCGGTAATCTACTTGGGTCACGGCTTGGCAGAGCGTTACTTGGGCGAGGTCCAAGAACATGCGAGTGACCCCAACGCTGAACCTGAACCTGAATCGCTCGCGGTCGGGTAGTGGCCTTGCCCGCTATTCGGGGATCTCGAACGTTGAATTGACGGTCGTGGGTTCTCCATCGAACGGAGGGACCCGAGCGTTCCGATAATGCGACGTGATGCAGCTGCCCAGGGATGTGCCCATGAAACTCTGCGAGATGTTGACTACAGTCACCGAACCCGAGGGTGAGAACGTGACCGCGGCTTGCCCCTGCGGTGACGGCGGTTCGCCCTGTCCTCTGCAAGTCTTTGCAGCGTTTGCGGCTGATGCCAAGGCACGTCGAGCTGCCGCCTGATCGATCCCAGCGGCGGGTGCGTTGTCTGCTGCGGGTTCTTGGTTCGATTGCCCTGCGCTGGGTTTAGTGTCCGTTTTAGCAACTCCGCCTTTGCGTGCAGCCGCTGCCGCGCCTTCGGCAACCAATTCATCGAAAGACTTCTGTCGACCTCCTCCGCCGCGCTTCGCAGCTTCTGCCGGGCTTGCGGGCGCTCGCTGATTGTCCACGGGCAGGCTTTCCACACTCAACACCGCATCGGAATCGGCGTTGCCGGTTTGAGTGCTGCTCGCGGCCGTCGTAGCTTTTGCCGCGAGTCCGCCGTCGGTGCGCTCCGATTCCACGTTCGTATTCGATGAATGCGACGAGAAGAAGTAGTAGCTCGCTCCAGTCGCAACGCACAGGAGCCCTGCTGCACCAATGACGAGTCGCCAGGGAATGTTTAAGGCATGGCGCCGAGCGGCGAGCGCCGAACGGGCAATGTTTTCGGTCCCATCCGCCTCGAGTCGTGCGGCAAGGCCCAGCCGTGACTCCGAAAGACCCGTGCCCGTGAAGTTGAGCGGATCGCTTGCGAGCGGAATATCGGCTAGCCACGTGGACCGCTCCCCGATGCCGCCGAGTGGAGTATGTGCGTCAATACTAGATGCAATCGTGTTGATGATCTCGCGACGCTTCTCGATCCGCGCTCCAAGCAATTTCCACAGCAGCTCAGCAACCACCGGATGTGACACTACCGCGTGTTCCTCGGTGAGGTAGTTGGAGAGTTCGTACTCGAACTCTTCAGCGCTTTGAAACCGTTGCGCTGGGTCACGTTCAAGTGCTTTGAGTACGATGGGCTCCAACTTTTTCGGATAGCTTGGGTTCAGCAGACTGGGTCGGGGAATCCTGCCGCGTTTGACGAGCTCAAGAGTGTGCGCGGCATCGCGACCTCTGAAGAGCTGCTCGCCCATCGTCATTTCATACAGCACAATACCTAGTGCAAAGACGTCTGTGCGACGGTCTACGCGCCCGCCCAGTGCCTGTTCCGGCGACAGGTAACTGATCTTTCCCTGGATCGTCTCGGAATCTTGCTTTCGCGCCAACTGCTCGAACGCAGTGGCAATCCCGAAATCCACGAGCTTGGCCTTACCATCGAGGCCAACCAAAATGTTGTGCGGCGAGACATCGCAGTGCACTACTCCTTTCAGCTGTCCGTCCCAATCGCGCAGTTCGTGCGCTGCTTGCAGGCCTGAGGCGGCATCTGCCGCAATGCAAACGGCAATCTCCGGAGGAAGTGCGCCCCGACCCCGCGACGCGCGCACGATGTTGCGCAGCGAGTCGCCTTCGACCCACTCCATGGCCATGTACAGCACGCCTCGATCTTCGGAGACTTCGAAAACGCGCACCACATTGTCGTGCTGGATGCTTTGAATGATCTGTACTTCACTCAAGAACATGGAGCGAAATTCGGAGTGAAGCGCGAGCTCCGGCAACATGGCCTTGACGGCTACCAAACGCTGCTTGCCGCTGACAGCAGAGCGTTCTCGCGCCACCCAAACGCTAGCCATCCCCCCGAGGCCGACGCGGACCAGCAACTCGTAATGACCAAGGAAGACACCGGATTGAAGCTCGGTCATCTAA
>CAZCNI010000263.1:0-3957 GCA_964499765.1 uncultured Polyangiaceae bacterium | reverse complement strand
CTCGCGATTGGAAATCCATTTGGACTTTCGCATACAGTCTCAGCTGGCATAGTGTCGGCAAAAGAACGGACAATCAGCGAGCTTGATGGGCTTGAAAATGGCGTCGGGTACGCAGACTTCCTGCAGACGGACGCGAGCATCAATCCCGGAAATTCAGGCGGCCCGCTGATCGATCTTGGGGGCACTGTTATTGGTATTAGTACTGCGATTCGAGCGCACTCAAACAACATTGGTTTTGCCATTCCCATCGACATGGTCAGGGAACTGCTGCCCGCACTGGTTTCGGCTGGCAAAGTCCGCCGAGCTGCGCTTGGGGTAACCGTGGACAACGTAAGTATGGCGGATATGAAGCGATTGCACTCGACTGGCTTGACGGGTGCGGTCGTGCGAGCGGTCCAGCGAGGGGGACCCGCCGATCGCGCTGGCATTCGAGTGGACGATATCGTGGTTGCATTTGATGGTCGTCCCATCACCAGACCTGAGCGCCTTCAATGGGTCACCAGCATGGCGGGCGTGGGTCACGTGGCCAATCTCAAGCTTGTTCGTGGCGCCAAGATTATGGAGCTTCGAGCTGCTCTGGTTGATCTGGCAGACATCGTGGATAGCGACCCGCCGGAGGCTGAATCAGAGTACTTGGGGGCGAATTGACGATCCGCTGCCAGTGAATCAACTCTTTGACGGATTCTCGGGTCGGAATCGGGTTTGGATGCCGCGGGTAGATTCTCAAACGCGCTGACGTACGTACCGGCGTGAACGCATTCCTTGCAAATTCCTCCGAGCGACATTCTTGGAGTCACGGGACAAATCACAACCATGCCTCATCGGTTGGCGTGCCGGATCGCGGTGGACGCCACTTATGCGGCGGGACGGGCCAGAAAGCCCATCGTGCAGCAACAAGCAGTCCAGATTGTAGTGGGATAACCGATGGCGAGCTCATTGGGCGGGTCCAGGCAGGGGAGTCTTCTGCATTCAACGTGCTCGTAATTCGTTACCAGCGTCGAATTCGGCAACTCGCAATTACGCTCATGCGCAACGAAAGTGACGCGCAGGAAATCTCACAGGAAGGCTTCTTTCGCGCCTATCTCAGCATCCACCGATTCCGCGGCGAGTCGAGCTTCTATACTTGGCTGCACAGGATTGTCGTCAACCTGGCGATCGACGTCAAGCGGCACCCACTTAGACAGCGTTTGGATTGGGAGTGTATTGCAGAAAGAGTTGACGACACTCGCAGCAATGACCTTCCGCGCGTCGCAAATTCGGACCCATATGAGGTCGCCGTCCGCACCGAACTTAAGCGCGGCCTGAACGCCGCACTCTCAAGGCTAAATTCATTTCACCGCGCAGTGATCGTAATGCGGGAGCTGGAAGGCATGAGTTACCAAGATATGGCGAGTACTCTTCGTATCTCGAAGGGCACCGTGATGAGTAGACTCTTTCACGCGCGCCGACGGTTGCAGGGGTTTGCAGCTGAATGCACAAATCTTCCGGTCTGAGCTCGACTGCACGCAGCACCGGGCTGAAACCAGGGCTTAGCCTGGAACGGTCTACGTCTGGGGGGTGCCACCGCGTCCATCGGACCCACCACTGGCCTTTTCGAGGTCTATGATTGTTGCATCTCCAACGTAGCTCATTGTCTCGTAGCGAGTGATCTTTCCGATGCGTCTGACGATCTCGGCCATCCGCTCCGCTTGATTGATGATCACCGACGCTGCGCGTGACATTGAGCTCTGCGTTGGCAATTGACGACAAAGAAGTTCGGAATAGCCAATGATGCTCGTGAGTGGTTGGTTCAACTCATGTGCAGCCGCGCCAGCCAATTCCGCCAACATGGCCTGGCGTTCTCTGGAACGCAATTCATCTTGCGCAGCACGAAGCTTCTCCTCCATTCGGATCTTCTCGCGCAGATCGGTGTAGATCCCTACGATACCGATGGGATGCCCGTTCTCCAGCATGAACGCAGCGGAAAGCGACGCCGGAATTGTATCGCCGCTGCTCGATAGTACTTGGACAATGTGACCGTCAAGCTGGCCCCAATTGCCCTGACGTCGACTGGCTAGACGCTTGAGTACTCCACGGGCCATTCCTTTCGGATAAAGCTGAGCCGTGGATAACTTACCGACGACGGCCGAGGGATCGTACTCGAACATGCGCGATGCTGCACGGTTGAAATGCAATATGGTGCCCTGCATATCGGCTGACACGATGGCGTCGACCGAGCTGTCGATCATTCGTTCCAGAAACTCCTTGGTTTGCTTGAGTTCGATGGCGGTTCGTCGTTCGACGGTCACGTCACGAAATCCGAGAACGATTGCGTCATCGTCGTGAAGTACTCTGCTGAAGCTGACGCTCAATATCGTTCGTTCTGCGTCCCGAGTGTGTATCAGAAGATCGACACCACGAGGAAACACGCTTTCGCGGAATCCGCGTAGCAATCGTTTCACGCGGGGAATTTCCGAGGCTTCGCACAGAGCCTCTAATGTGATGCTCATCAGTTCAGACTCGGAGTACCCTGTAATTTCTCGTGCTCGTGGATTAGCGAAAAGCACCGAGCCGGAAAGGTCGACGACCATCATTCCATCGGCTGCGCTTTCGAAGAAGTCGGCATATTTCTGAAATAGCTGAAGACGATGCTCGGCTTCGACGCGCGCAGTTGCGCTGAGCCGCGTCTCGTCGCGCAACGATTGGAGTACCCGAGCATTGCGCAGTGCAATCGAGGTCGCGTTGGCGACGGTCCGGACAAGGGCCAGCTCATCGTCTCCAAAAGAGACGTTGCCATGCGCTCGCATGAAGATGACGCCGTGGGGGTTGTTCTCATGTAAGATGGGTACGAGTGCGAGTGAATTAAAGGAGAGGTGACTGAGCTGATCGCCGACAGACTGAAGTAGAGGGTGATCCTGGGCGTCACGAATTACCAGCGTGTCCCCCGAACGCAGAACATGAATAATTTCCGGATAGCGTCGGAGATCAATCGGTAGATCGCGCAGGTGTTCGTCGTCGCTCGAAGCAACCACGAACCCGGCGTGTTGTACGTCACCAACGAGTACGATGCTGCAGCGGTCGACGTTGACCAGTTGCGCAACGCGTCCCACGACCGTGTGGAGAATTGTCCTTATTTCCAGCGATGAAGCAAGAGTCTGGGTCAGTTCGACCACCGTTTGAGCGTTGCGTTCACGACGGCTCAAGCGATCGAGAGACTCGCGCAGTTGAAGTTGGCCTCGTATACGCGCGATGAGTTCAGTGGGCCGAAATGGCTTGTGGACATAGTCGTCGGCACCCTCCAGAAAAACTCGCTGGATGTCTTCCTCGGCGTCAAGCGCAGTCAACACGACGACAGGAACCGGTGCAAGTCGCTGATTGCCGCGCACATAATGCAGAATCGCGTAACCATCTTTGCCTGGCATCACAAGATCCAACAAGATGATCGCGGGCTCGTTTTGGCTTAGCCAGGCAATCGCTTGATCGCCATCACTCACCGCGACAGCCTGCAGGCCTGAAGACGCCAAAGTCTGCACCAGTATGTGCCTACTGATGGCGTCGTCATCTATGACAAGTACGGGTAGCGTCACAACTTGCAACGTTGGAAGTGGATCGCTCGGAGACTCGAGAGTCCGACTGCGCAACCTATTACACGATAAGCCTAGAACCAGAGGCCATCAGAAGTCAAAGGGCAATCCACAGGGTGGGCAACAGGGTGCTGTCAATGAGGTTCGATCTGCGCGGTTGCCGGCAAATATGATACTCCGACGTAACACGTTGGCTAGGCACGTGCGAATCGGAGGACAGAAGAACCGGAAGTTTGCGGCGTGGGAATACCAGGAAAGAGTATCCTGGTTGGATGCTGACACGTGGCGGCAAGAGCTAATCCGTCCAAGTCGATTCCGGCTCAATGACGGAGAAACCAGCCTGCTTCAATGGTCCCTCTACCGAGACCCGATCCCCCACAATCACTATTGTGAA
>CAZCNI010000262.1:0-3958 GCA_964499765.1 uncultured Polyangiaceae bacterium | reverse complement strand
TGCCCATCGCATGGGACCAGGACCGACCAGCTAGAATCCGCGGCAAATAGCGCGCGAGGCCCCTGGGAGCGGCCAGTCGCCGCCCAATTTGACGCCGCGGTTTGGCAAGGAAGGACTCGCGCAAAAGCAGGCAATGGGCTATGGGCAGGGCCCATGTCCACTGCCTTTCCGTCGAGCCGCAAGCGCTCTCGCGTCACGGCCACTTCATTGTTGTGCGCCCTTCTATTGGGCTGCGCAGGCACTACCGCGAACCAAGGAGCTGCTTTCCCACCCCTTGCCAAGAAGTGGTACGACCGCGCAGCTGCAAGTCTGCGCGTGGGCGACGTACAAGACGCGGAGCTGGCTTCAGACAACGCAATACGCTTGGAGCCTCAACGGCCAGACGTGAAGCTGCTTGCCGCCAAGGTCGCGCTGTTTCAGTTGCAGTACGACCGGGTGATTCAGCTGACTGAGGCGATGGAGGACCTCGAAGGGCTGAGTCTGCGAGGTCGCGCATTCTGGTATGCCGGGCGCGTTCAGGAAGCCGCCGATACCCTCGAGCGGCTGGTAGCGAACCCAGACGTGCATGACTCGTGGGCGGTGGATATTGCCAAGCTTGCGCGTCGTGGTGTGGGTCGTAAACCCTTTACGATGACCGGCGACAGGGTCGCCATAATGGACATGCCTCGAGTGGGCCGCTCCCTTTTGGCGCCCGTCGAGGTCGATGGTGAACCAGCCCTCGGCATGATTGCCACGGGTGTATCGGAAACCATCATCGACTCGAGCGGCGGCACCGGACCTAAATGGGTCAGCCTTCGGTTTGGTGAGCGAATCGAAGTCAAAGACGTACCGTGTCTTTCCAAGGACCTTTCTTCACTATCGCGCCAACTCAACGCCCCCATCAAGATCATGCTGGGCGTGAACCTGCTGCGGCATTTGCATCCCACGATGGATCTTTTTGGCGGCCAATTCGTGGTGCGAAACTTCGAACCACCGCCGCCTCCGGTGGCAACCACGATCCCGCTTTCGTACGTCCGCGGCGGCGGCATGCTTCTGCGCGGCGGTTTTGGCGCGGGTAACGCAGCCGTGCCCGGCAGCTTCTTCGTTGACACCTCAATGGACGTTCCTTTGGCTCTCGACGAGGGTGGCTGGAAGAAAGCCGGCAAGAAGCTATCCGACTTGCAGCCGCTCACTGGCAGCCGCGGCATGAGCCAGGGCATCGTTCCGGTGTTTGACTTTGGTGCTCTCGAAATTCCCGAAGTGCCTGCGGTAAGCGGCGTGCCAATTCAAGATATTGAAAAGCCCGTGGACATGGACATCGACGGCATCATTGGCGCGGGTCTCTTGGCACCCTTCCGCGTCACCATTGCCGACGACGGCAAGGCGCTTTGGCTAGAGCCGATGCCGGTTGATCCGGCACTGGGTCCGCCTGATGGAACGGCACCTAGTGAAGCTCCGGCGACGAATGCAGCCAACCATGCCCCGGCGGCGGAAGCCCCAAGACTCGTTGCTCCGGCGTCCAAGCCGAGTGGCACTAGTACAAGCCCAGGGAATTCCTCGGTCAACGCTCCACTCAATCACTAGCCGAGCTGCCCAGACCCGAAGTTTACACGAATTTCTCGGCCTAGGGTCGCTGCAGGCCGCCGGTCGTGGCAAATCGCAGGTATTCGCCGCTATGACTCATGAGTTTACCGCGATCTATGCCGGAAGTTTCGATCCGCCAACCTACGGCCACCTCGATTTGGTCGAACGAGCCTCGCGGCTGTTCGTCCACTTGGTAGTCGGAATTGGTATCAACCCATCTCGCGTACCGTTGTTCAGCATCGAGGAGCGTCTCGAACTGCTCGGGCAGGTGTGTAGACCGTTCGACAACGTGAGAGTCGTGTCCTTTACTGGGCTCGGTGTCGACTATGCACGCGAGGTGCAAGCGCGTGTCATTGTCCGTGGTCTGCGGGCTGCCACTGATTTCGAATACGAGCTGCAGATCGCCCATGCCAATGCGGATCTAGCGCCGGAAATCGACACTGTATTTCTTCCCACCCGTACCAACTATGGATTCATTTCCGCGTCGCTCGTGCGTGAGATTGCGCGCTACGGGGGCAATATCGAGCGCTACGCACCTCCGGAAGTATGTGCTGCCCTGCGTCGCAAGTACGCCGCGGAACCGAACGCGAAGTAGACCATCGTTGTTGCTGACTGTTGGGCTTTGCCCCCCAAAGAACGTGCGGGTTGCGGTTCCACTCTTTGGTGCAATATGTCCCGTTGCATGTCAAACGTCGCACAATTCGGGTTGATGCTTTTGGCCGCCGCCTTCGAGGTTGGTGGTGATGCGTTGATTCGACGAGGCATCACCGGCGGAGGTCTTTTCTTCGTCATACTTGGGTTCGTCGTGCTTGGCTCGTATGGCGTTTTGGTCAATTTGAGTGGCCTCGACTTCACTCGAATGATTGGCGCCTACATCGGCTGGTTCACGCTGGTCAGCATGCTGTTCGGGCGATTCTTCTTTGGGGATCGCGGTTCGACCGCAACCTGGATCGGCGTTTCGCTGGTGCTTCTGGGTAGCCTTGTCATCCAGCTGGGCACGCACAAGGAGCACAAGTCCGAGGCTTCGCCGGGTCCAGTGGCGCAAGTCGATGTGCGGAACTAGGCATTCAATAGCCACGTCCCACTTGGCCTAGCCAGCGAATGTAGCTAATCTTGCGCAGTGAACGGCCTCCAAGCCCCGCATCGATTGCGCAACGCCATGGCACTTGCGGCCGTGGCGTGTCAATCGCTGTCCTGTGAAGGCGACTACCCGATTGCGCCAACGCTTTGCGACGATTGGTGCCACACGAGCGAGCATGTGAGCTGTGGAAACTATGAGTTGGAAATGCTCACACTCGAATCGTTCGTATCGACTTTCTGACCCAGATTCTCGAACAGAATGTCCGCGCCTGCACGCAACTCGGTTCCAGCCTCATTGCGTTGCTGGTATTCTGATCGGAAACCCAGCAGTTGATTGGTGACGTGCACGTTGCCATTGTCGGCGCCCGTCTTGAAACGGATCACCAAACGCGCCCGGCAATTCGCGGATTTCCGCTTGCCCCAATTGGTGTCGAAGGGGTGCCCGTTCGCCACGAACGAGAATTTGGTATTCTTCGGACTCGCTAGCCCTGGGCACCGCAGTCTCTTTTCGCGTTGACGATGCTGGTTCCTTACGATCCGACGCCGTTGGAGGTGACTCATCTTCAATTGGCACGAACTTGACCAAGAACTGGATCTTGGCTGCCATGGGTCTTCCATCGCGGGTCGCCGGATGAAACGTCCAGTTCATCGCAGCTTCGGCAGCGTAGGTCGCAAATGGCGGCTCACCCTTGAGCGCTGTGGCATCGACCACTGCACCCGCTTTCGAAATCATGATTGACAGGAGCACTTCCTGCTCGCCGCTCGCCCCTTCGGGATATCCAACCGAGGTCGATATTGCAACGGGTAAAACCACCTGCTTCACACGCGTCGTGGCACTCGGCACTGGAGCAATGGAGCTGGGCGCTGGTTGCGGTGGATTGGGTTCGTCCATCGATATGGACTGCGCCAAGCTCCTATTGGAGATGACGAGCACTCCAATTAGGCAGGCCCAGGCGACTCTAAGCATTGACTAGACTTCTAGCACGCCTGGGTATTCGCAGACTACAACCCAAGGTGAAGGTCATCGAGCGTACGATCTATGCTGCTTGCTGCCTTGCTGCCGCTGCTTACTGCCGCTGCTGCCAGCACCGACACACTCAATAGCCCAGCACTAACGAGCATCTCGGGTTGCGCCGGGTTTGCATATGGTCTGCTCAGCATCGGGTACTATCATTACCCATGCTTTGGCGTGCTTCCTTGGCTGGGGTGGTCTTGATAATTGGCTGTGGCGCTCGATCATCCGTGGACTCGGGTGCACTTGGGCTTGGCCAGATATCGGATCGCGATGCTTCGTCATTGGGTGGCGCGGCAACCT
>CAZCNI010000261.1:0-3967 GCA_964499765.1 uncultured Polyangiaceae bacterium | reverse complement strand
TCGAATGGTATACGAAACTGGGTGTGCGCGAGGATGTGTTGCACTTTGATATTGCAGTTGAGGGCAAGAATGGAACCGCATGACACGCTCTGGCGCTGTGCCGCCGTCTCGGGTGCTAACCAAGTTTCCCATGCCGCAGTAGACGGGCGCCTATCGTCTACCACCTTGTCTAGCCACTGCAACACCGGAAACCCATCATGAAGTCGGCACTATTGCGGTTGGTGGACGTTCCTGCGCCGCAGTAAAGAAAGCCAGCCGCATAAAAGGAACCGCCACGAATGTGACAAGTATCCGTCTGGCCCGAGGTGCCATCGCACGAATCCTCCCATTTGTACGCTCCCGCATAACCAATGCCGTGACCTTCAAAGGATGGTCCTCTAGGCTCAACGCCTTCATTCAGCCGCTGAGAGACTTGCAACGGTTGCAGCACGTCGCGTTGTTTGCACTAGCTAAGTCGAGCGAACTATGAAATCATCCACCGTTGGAGGTACTCGTGAACAAGTTGATGGTGGTGTGCATTCTAGGTATCGTTGGCACTCCGTTGCGTCAAGCTTCAGCACAGGAATTTGCCCAAGCGGGGCAGGTCGTCCTCGGGGCTGAACGGATTATGGGGGTGTACTCGGATCATCTAACGAGTAAGCCAAGCGACGGAAACAACGAGACGATGAACACGACTAGTGTTGCTCTCATAGGCACTGCTGTGGCACTGGACGACAGCGGCATTGCCTACCCGGCTTCAACGCCTCGGTTTGCCGTCGATGTGTTCATTGTGCCTGGCCTCTCACTAGGTGGGTCCATTATTTACTTCAATCGCTCGGGTTCCACGGATACCACACTCAATAGCCTCGGCACTTCGACCACAACGACTCACGATTCGCCGACCAGTGCCACGTTCATTTTTGCGCCGCGGCTCGGCTACGCCGCTCAACTGTCACCTCTGTTTGCGATCTGGCCTCGCGCAGGCATCACGTACGCTCACTACAAGCGGACCTCCCAGAATACCGATGCCACCGAGGACACGGTTTCCGTCGACTTTACCGACGTAACTGCTGAAGTCATGGCTACGATTTTACCGGTGCCCCATGTGGCCCTTCTCATCGGCCCTTATCTCGATATCCCACTCGGCGGCGGCTCGAAGACCGTGACCGCCAGTGTGGAGTCTACCAATCACCCAAGCATCAAGTACCTTTCGGTAGGGTTGACGACAGGGCTGGCTGCGTATTTCTAGAGACTCGGCGGCAACTCAGCCGTGCCAAACGTGGGGCAAGGCACATCAACCTCACAGCCCTGAGGATTAGAGCAAATCGCGAATGCGTTCGACCAAGGGGCTGTCAGGATAATCGTGAACGAAGCGTGTGGCTTCCTGTGTTGCGCGCGCGCGTTGCCCGAGAGTCCGCAACGCTTCGATGTGCAAGATCGTCGCTTCGGGAGCGAGCACCCCGCCACGCACGCCCTTGCGACGGATCTCGAGCAGTGACAAGCAACCAGCGGGGTCACCATGTCGAAGCGCCTCACGTGCTTTTTCCACGAGCGCGGTCTCACCGCTCACTGTCAATTGCTCAACGGCAACCGGTCGATTCACATTCGACCGTGACGAGGCGAAATGCGTGGTCGCCTGCTCCCCGGTTGCGTTTGGGCCAAGGTCGTTGTTGGGCGGCGCAAGCGGGAGCGTGGGTGCGGCGCGGGTCGAACTGTCTGTCCCACCCGGGGAAGACTCGCGGCTTACCTCGCGTGAAAGCGACGTTTCCTGCACGGAAACCGTATTGCCTTGAAAGGCTGCATACTGCCAAGGTGGAGTATTTCGGGCAAGACCGCGACCAACCACTACGCCGACGCCAACAGCTGTCAGCGACAACGTTACCACGACCAGCCACTTGGCGATCAGCGCGGTGCTGATCGTGGTCGCGGGAGCCGCAAGAGCAGTTGCAGCAGGAGCTGCGAGGCTCGGCACGCCAGTCGACGCAGCGGTTTCACCGATCCCGCTCGACGTGGGAATAGACGGCGAAGCAGACGCGGTTGCCGAGCTCGCATCTCCGACGTTGCTCGCTGCCCGAGCCGAGGCTCCAATCGACACGGCAGCGCCGCCAACTCCGAGTGCAAGTAGAAGACGCTTCTGCGAGGACGCACTCGGCGCGTCGACCTGCGCCGCTTCGAGCATTGCTCGCTGCCAGGGCGAACCGGAATGCAACAGTCGCGGAAACTCGGTCATGGCGCACCCTCTTCCGTTTGTTCGACCATTCTGAGGTCCTCTGGGCTCGCGGTGAGAGCCTGAAACACTTCTCGAGCTCTACGAAGCCGCGAAGACACGGTTCCGAGCTTCATCTCGAGCAGCTCGGCGATCTGTCGCACGGTAAGTTCCTCGATTTCATAGAGGACGAAGACCGTGCGAAGATCGAAATCCATCGCGGCAAGTACTTGGTCGAGTCGCTCGCGAGCCTGCTCGTGCTGCAAAACCTCCTCGGGGTTTGGTGTGCAGTCGGAATCCACACGCGAAATGTAGTCGATGCGCGCCTGCTCTCGGGTAAAGGACCGACGATGATTCGCCGCGATTCGAATCGCGGTTGTCACCAAGAAGGATCGTTCGCACTCTGGTGGGATGTCAGACAGCCGGCGCGAAGCAACCAGGAAAGCCTCTTGCACTAGCTCATCGGCGTCAGCGGCCACCGTTCCGATCCTACGCAGGTTGCGCCAAACGAAGGCGTGGTGCTCGTCGACCATACGTCGAAAACGCGCTACCGCGGCTTCTGGATGGGGGACCGCCGTAACGGTCCGCAACGGGGGCCTCGGAGGCGAGCGTGTCCCAGACAGTCGACGCGCCAACTCACTCATTGACCGGATCATGTTCACGCTTGCGCCGTTTGATCACGTTATGAAGCAAAAATGCGCAACCCAAGTCAGAATCCAATGCCGACCCCAAGGCCGGCGTATCCGTTGTTCCATTTAGGCCGGTAAAGCGTGAAGGTCCCCCCATCACCAGTGACCTCGATCGGCGTGCGCGCAAGCATCATGTCAATCCCAAAGTCGAGACGAATGTTGATCCCCGGATGAGGCGCGATAGAAAACGTGATTTGGGGCCCCCCCTTTGCAACGAACGCTTTCTGGGACTTCGCGCGGACCGCCGCGCTTCCGTCTACCCCGCTCGTGTCAATCCACATGAGTCCGCCGTCGAGCCGCGCGCACGGACGCAAATCTACCGAAGGCGAGGGGATAAAGTCCACCGGACATACGGAAGCCCGCAGCAGCAGTCGGGTCACCTGTGCCTGCCCGACCCCGTCTTGGACGATATCGCCCCTGCCAAAGGAGAGCATGGCCGCGTAGCTCGGGCTGATGAGATCAGGCTGCCACCGAGACCACTCGAGTCCCGCAAAGTACTCGATATTGGGACTCGGTAGCAGGGTTTGCTCCACCTCGAGCCCAAAAATCCCAGCAAAACTGCCGTGCAAATCAACCAACTGAACCCCTCGCTTCTCGAAGAAATGGGGCTCGTCGATCCAGGGGATCCACATTCCGGCGGCCATCTCGGGCAAGGGAGCGAGCGAGCGCGGCGGCTCCCCCTTGCGGCGCGACTGGTCATCGAGGGATTGCGCCTGTTCCGCCGCTGTTTCGACCAAAATGGCGATCACCAAGGATAGAGCATCGAGCGCCTGACGGCAATTGGGGGCCAGGACTTCGCGCTTGACCCACGGTCCCTCCGTGGAGCGCATGATCAGCTGAGCGAGACGCGAGCGACCTTTCGCCTCAACGACGAGCTCGATCGACCACGCCATCTCACCTCCCTCGGCGCGCCGTGCGTGTGCGGTTCGCTCGACGATAGTCTCGACGAACTCGTCGCTGCTCGGACAATCGCGGGTACCGTTGAGCTCGATGCGAAGCGGAATCGTAGACGACGTCGAACCATGTCGTGGCTTATCCGTCGCGGACGCGTCGCTGCCCGATGCATCGGGCCCTTCACTGCCACTGGCCGCCA
>CAZCNI010000260.1:0-3968 GCA_964499765.1 uncultured Polyangiaceae bacterium | reverse complement strand
AAAGCATGCCGACCAAAGGCCAACGCCTTTCGTGTCCGCGCGCCAAACCCTCAGGCGCGACGCCGAAGACCATCTGTCCTGCGTGATGAATCAGGCCCGCGAAAATGATGACCACCATGAGCAGGAAGACGGCTACTGCTACTAAATGCCGACCGCCAATTCCAGCTCGAACGATCAAAAGTTCGCTGATGAAAATCGAGAACGGTGGCATGCCCGCCAAGGACAAGGCACCCATGAGCAGCAGCGTCCCCGCCCATGGAGCGATGCTTAGATACCCCTTGATTATGCGCATATCGCGCGTTCCGAAGCGCCCAATGGCGTCACCTGCAACCAGAAATGTAAGGGCCTTGGTGACTCCGTGATTGATGACATGAAGCAGCGCGCCGAACGTGCCGAGCTGCCCCCCGAAGCCTAGCCCCAAAGCGATGATTCCGACATGCTCGACACTATGGTAGCCAAGTAGCCGTTTGAGGTCGTGTTGGACCAGGATGAAGGGCGTCGCTACCACCACCGAAACCAAACCAAACACGATCCATAGGTTCTCGCTAAACCCCGGCCCACAGGCGTTGCGCGCAATGGTGTGAAAGCGAAGAATGCCATAGAGTGCACACTTGATGAGTGCGCCAGACAGCAGCGCCGAGACAGGCGTAGGCGCTTGGCTGTGCGCATCTGGTAACCACATGTGAACCGGCGCTAGACCGGCTTTGGTTCCGTAACCCACCATCACGAAAATGAATCCAATGCGCACGATCCCTGGGTCGAGCCGAGATGAAACGGCAACGATACTCGACCAGTTCATGGCTCCGCTGTAGACCCCACCCTGCGCGTGGGCTGCGGCTCCGTATACGAGCACAGTGCCGAATAAACCAAAGGAAATGCCTATCGTGGTAACGATGATGTACTTCCAGGCTGCCTCGAGCCCCTGCTTGTGCCCGTGAAAACCAACGAGCAGCGCCGATGTAATTGTCGTGCCTTCCATCGCAATCCACAGCACGCCAAGGTTGTCTGCCAGCACCGTGACGAGCATGGTGGCGATGAACCCCTGAACCAGCGCAAAGTAGTAGTGCACGCGCTCTTTGCGCAGCTCGCCTGCGGTGAGCTCCTGTGCCATCCATCCAATCGAGGCAACCGAGGCGGCCACCGACAAGAGCCCGATCAGCAGCAGGAACACGATGGTCAAGGCGTCGGCTCGGAACACGCCGAGTGCACTGAAGGGTCCTGAGCTTGCCACGCGGTGAGCAATGGCAAGTCCAAAGCCGAGCGTTGCCAGTGAACCTGCAACATCGAGCACGTGCAGCAGTCTGCGTTCGCGAACCAGCAGCATACACAAACCGATTGCTATCGGCGCGGCCGGGGCAACCAGCAAAAGTTTCGAAGTCATCCCTAACCCTTCAAGCTTTCGAGGTCGGCAATGTCCGTGTCGATACTCGAGCGGACGCGCAGAACCATGATGCCCATGACCAGCGCGCCCAGCACTACGTCGAGGATGACTCCAATCTCGATGATGAGCGGCATGCCCTGGCTGACTGCCATTGCAGTAAAGAAGATGCCGTTCTCCGAGGCGAATAGACCCACCATCTGTGTCAATGCTGTTTTGCGGGACGCCATTACCAGCACGCCGAGTAGAGTGAGCGCGATTCCTACCGGTAGCGCGTTGCCGGTGATAGCTTGCCGTACCGGGCCGAGTGATGCGTTCAGGTGGAAAGCAAGCACCACAATGCCTGCGGCGAGCGCCAGTGTCACCGAAATCGGGATTACGGGTTCGATTTGCCGCTGAATCTGCACGCGCTGCACGACCCGGAAAAGCAGCCACGGCAAAAGAATGGCTTTGACGATGATGGTGATGCCAGCAATGATCCAAAGGTCGGCATTGCCGGTTGCAATCGCCAAAACGGCGCCGGCAATGCCCAGAAACACCGATTGTGCCGAGACGGCGTAGATCGCCCGGAACAGTTGCCCCGACGCCAGAATGAGCAGCATGCTCAACAGGAGCAGCGCCCCCAGATCGTCGATGAGATTGGTCGCTAATTCGTTACTCATAGAATCCTCAATGCGAGCGACAGAAACGCGCACAAAAGGCCTAAGCCCAAGAATTGCGGCACCCTAAACAAGCGGAGCTTGGCGTACGAGGACTCAACCACACCGAGGAATGTGGCGAGCGCGAGCGTCTTGAGCGCGAATGCGCCCATGGCAAGAGCAATTTCGGCCGCTGAAGTGCCGCGTGCCAACCCTGGTGAGAAGAACAGCGCAGCAACCAACGTGAGAATGACGAGCTGCTTAGTATGCGTCGCAAGAACGATGCACGCAAGCCCGGGCCCCGAGTGCTCGAGAAGCATGCCTTCGTGCAACATAGTAAGCTCGAGGTGAGTGTCGGGGTTGTCTACGGGGATACGCCCCGTCTCTGCCAACATCAAGACCAGCATGGCGAACAACGCGAGTAAGTCGGGTGCTTGCCAAGAAGACGAGAAGAACGTCGAGCGGCGAGCGGCGAGATCTCCTAGATCGGTCGTGCCACCTACGATGGCCACCGAAAATACGACCATCATGAGCGCTGGCTCAACCAATAGCCCAACGGTCATCTCGCGTGACGCGCCCATGCCACCAAACGCGCCGCCCGCATCGAGCGCTCCGACTGCGCTCAGAAAGCGTGACAACGAGAGCAATGCCACGAGTAGAATGGCGTCACCGAGCGGTAGCGGCGCATTGCCCATGGGAACGAACAGTACCGGTAGCATCAGGGTGCTGGTTACCGTGGCGGCCAAGACCAATACCGGTACGATGCGGAAAAATGAGCTGGCCGTGTCGCTTTGTACCGTTCCTTTGTGCAAGAGCTTCCATAAGTCGCGATACGGCTGGAAAAGGTCAGCACCTTGCCGGCACTGGAGGCGTGCCTTGAGCTTCTGTATGAAACCCGTTACCAGTGGCCCGAGCAGGACCACTAGGCTCGCCTGTGCCAGCGTTATCATCACACGCGTTGCGGTAAGCACGTCTATTTACTCCCGAAGACCAGCAACACGAAAACCAGGGTTCCGAGGACGTAGCTCACGTAGCCGTGAATCCGACCCGTGCTATAGGTTCGAATCGTCTCGGAGCTGGTCTTCAACCATTTCCTTAGTCTGTCGTAGAGCATGGTTTCAGTCAGATCGACTACCTCGCCGTGGTACGTCACGAGCCAAATCGAGTACGGCGACGAGCCCACCTCTCTGAAGATCTCACGACGCGGCCGATACAGGGCCGCAAAGATGACGCGTAACGGCTTGGCAAAGGCAGTTGCCGTGTAATCGAAGCGGCTGGTGGGTGCGATTCCGCATGTCCACGTTGGCGCCAAGCGACTCGGCGCCTTTTTTGGCCAATTGCGCAGTGCCCACACCACGACCACGAGCACTGCAAACACAGCGGCGGTACTCGTTACTGAGATTGAAGTCGACGCAAGTCCGAAAGCCGTGCCACCACTAGAGAGCACCAACGGCCCGTGCGCAATTAGGACTGCGCTAGCGGTGGGACCCGCCAACAGTTCTGACGTGGGGCGATCGAGCAGGTGCATTGCATAGCCAGGAGCAAGCCCAAGAAACACGCATGCACCTGCGAGCAGCAACATCCCGGCTATCATTGGAGCCGGTGATTCCTTGGCGCTTTCCGCATTCGGGGAACGCGGGCGCCCAAGGAAAGTGACGCCGAACGCCTTGACGAAGCAGGTTGCAGCTAGACCCCCTGTCAGCGCAAGGATTGAGGCGGCAACTCCGGCGAGAAGGCCCGCGGCGCCTCCTAGTTTTGCGCCGCCGAGCACCAACGACTGAAATGTCATCCACTCGCTGACGAAACCGTTCAAGGGTGGGAGCGCCGATATTGCGACGGACCCTAGGAGGAATAGCCAGGCCGTCCAGGGCATGCGTCGCGCGAGCCCCCCCAAGTATTCCATGTTCCGCTCTTGGGTTCGGGCATTCACACTTCCAGCGCATAGGAACAAC
>CAZCNI010000259.1:0-3991 GCA_964499765.1 uncultured Polyangiaceae bacterium | reverse complement strand
GACTGCTCGGACGGGCACTAGGCGTCGACGCAAAGCTTGTTCCTGTCCCCTCAGAACGCATTGCAGAGGTGGACCAGGATTGGGGCGACAGCCTGCTTGGCGACAAGACGCACAGCGTTGTATTCGACAACACTAAGCTCAAGCGCCTGGTTCCTGATTTCGTGGCGTCCATTCCTTTTGCGCAGGGCGCTCGAGAGATAGTTGCGTACTACGGTGCGAACCCGGCACATCAACAGCTCGATCCCGTGTTCGACGCAACTCTCGACAAGCTCATCTCGCGCTGGGGCGCCGTTCGCCCTCTCGCCTAAGTCTCTGCCCTCCGGACCGCGTACCGAGCTCATGTTCGCTGCAATGGAGGGGATGCTCCCGGTCCAGATCAATGAGCCCACCGTGAGCTTCGACCTACCTTGTCTTACCTGACATTAGTGGTCGAATGCTCGAGATAGGCCCGTTGTCCTGTGGTGAATTTCGCCTTTGGGCTGCGAATACCGGCTTAGAGTGTTGTCTCGCGATTGACCCGAAACCGCGATCAGGACTAGCGTGCACGCTGATTGCGACCGTCCCCAGACTCGGAACGAATATCGCCGCTGAGCCAAACTAGACGTTAATTGACGTTATTGAAAATGTCGGCTTGAGTGCGAGCTCACTCCGAGCCAAACTGTTGAATTCACGCGTGAATACGGCCTTGGAATCCACCTTATCGCAACAGGCCGCGGAAATCGGCCCCGGACACGTCCTTGGACGCTATGAGCTTCTGTTGCCGATAGCTTCGGGCGGAATGGCCATGGTATGGGCCGCGCGCCTCAAAGGTTCCAGGGGGTTTCAGAAGATCGTCGCCGTCAAGACGATGTTGCCGAAGCTGAGTGAAGACGAGCAGTTCGAGCAAATGTTCTTGGACGAGGCCTCGCTCGCATCGCAGATCCGCCATCCCCACGTGGTGGAGATCCTCGATCTAGGCGAGCAGCAAGGCATTCTGTTTCTCGTCATGGAGTGGGTCGATGGCGTTCCACTCAATCAACTCATGAAGGCTGCACGTCCCAAAGGAGGCGTGCCTATCCCTGTTGCCGTGCGCATCGCAATCCAGGCTTGTGGTGGCCTGCAAGCGGCGCATGAACTGAAGGATAGCGAAGGCAAGTTGGTCGGTTTGGTGCATCGCGACATATCGCCGCAAAACATTCTGGTCACGTATGACGGTGTATCCAAAGTGTGTGACTTCGGCGTTGCCAAAGCAACCGCGCTTGGTGGTGGCGCAACCGTTGCTGGACAGATCAAGGGCAAGGTCGCGTACATGGCGCCCGAGCAAGTCAAAGGCGGGGCAATCGATCGTCGCGTTGATCTGTTCGCCATGGGCATTGTTTTGTACGCGCTGACCACGGGTAAGCACCCGTTCCGACGCGAGTCCGAAGCTGCCACGATGTACAATATTTGCTCGCCGACGCCGGTGATGCCACCGCGCAAAGTCGTTGCGGATTACCCGAGCGAGCTGGAACTAGTGATCCTCAAATCGCTTGCCAAAGACCCAGCTCTACGGTACCAGACCGCCAACGAGATGCTCAAGGCGCTCGATCAGCTGCCACAAACGATGCGCGCCAGTACGGATGACGACGTCGGCAAGTTCGTGATGAGCCTCTTTGGAGACAAGCGTGCCGAACGTCAGACGGCCATGACTGAAGCCTTGGCTCGTGCCGAAGAACTGGCACGCAGTCGTGCAGCCGGGCCTCTGTCAATGGGCTCTGAGCTCCTGCAGGGTGCGCAGTCTCAGGTGAGCTACGTCACCCGAACTGGCGTAACCGCCAACAATGAATTCTCCGGCATTCCCGCGACCGCGGCTACCGGCGCGTTGACGGGATTTGGACAGAATTCGCCGCGCCGAAAGCTGGTCATGGGCGCGGCGATGGTTGCCCTCGGCCTGCTCGCGGTTGGTCTCGTGGTTGCGCTCAAGTCACGATCCGCAACGCCAGGACTTACCCAAGCATCAGCCTCGCAAGCCACTACAGCGGCTCCACCCGTGGCCTCAGCCATGCCAGGAATTACGTCCGCATCCGATTCAAGCGTTCCCGGCGCTCCCGCAACAACCAGCGAGGGTACGAGTTTGACGTCTGCCGAGGCCAGCACGGAACCCGCCAACAAGAACAACCGCCCGAATGCAAAGCCTTCGAAGACCGCCGCTTCCGCGAGTCCCGTCGGGCCCGCGTCCTCTGCTGCACCCAAAGTCAAACAGCAGTGGAAGCAGGATCCAGGTTTCTAGTCTGCCCTAGAACTTACCCGCCAAGCTAAGACCGGCCAGGTTGGCGCCAGGTGCAGCTGGGTTGATGTACAGACTGGTGGCCGCTTGCGGCTTCGATGCCTTGGTGTCGAGCACGAGCAACCCAACGGCAAGACCCACCGCAGCAAGCCCGCCGAGCGCGGTGATCGTCGCCACTGCATTGTACGTGCGCAGTTTGCTCTTTTCGTCGTTAACCTGGGCAACGGGCGCATCGGGCTTGCAGACATCTTGGTTGCCACAAAGCGTATCGAGCGAGTTGATCTTCGATTGGCGCATTAGGTAAAATACGCCAGACGTGATCAACAATACCCCACCGCCAATGCCCACAGCGTAGGGAACCATACGCGATGACTGCGCTGGGGGGGCAGCAGGAAGTGGCACGGGTTCTTTGTTGTCATCATTGCTCGTCGCACCCGCATTCTCGACGATTCGCTTCATGGTCACCGAAACGCGTTTGGTTTCTCGTTCTGGAACCTCGATGGTCTCCATGTAAGGTTCATACCCAGATGCGCGCGCCGCAACCTGGTGCGGACCTGGATCGAGAGGCACGTCGATACCGATCGAACTCGCGCCGAGCGCAATTCCATCGAGCTCGATGGTGGCCGCCTCAGCGCCTTGACCGCGCTCGATCACGAGCTTGGGGATCCGCTCTCGCAGCGCATTGGTCTTTTCTTCGACTTCCTTGTGAAAGTCGGGACCGAGTGACTCAGCCTCGGAGAGTGCCAACTCATAGCCGCCGAGCGCCGCCACCAGTTTGCCGAGCTTCTCTTCGCACAGTGCAATGTGATAACGAACTTGGGGCGTCATCCTTACTTGGCCCACTTCGCGAAACTGCTGCAATGCAGCAGCCCAATTGCCAGCCTGCTCCAATTCGGTCGCTTGCTGGAATCGAGCTCGGGCGCGGGACAACTCTTCCTTGTCAGGCGCGGCATAGGCGGGCACCGTTGCAGCTGCCGATGCCAACGCGCATGAAAGCACGAGGACGATGCGCTGCGTGAACCGATGGGCGCGTAGAGCAGTCATGCTGTCAGTCTACACCGAATTGCCGTGGCGGAAGGCGATTTCTTCGAAATCCCTGGAGACTCAGTGATTCGGTCAACTGGTTTGGCGTGACCGAGTATCGGTCGTTTTGGCCTTATTTTCAGGCAAAGACAGGCAAGCGGGCAGGCGATTTTTCGAGCACGACTCTAGCTAGGACTGCATCAACCTGCTTGCCTTCAAGGTAGTCCGCGGCGGCATGCGAGTCGATATGCCGTGCCCTGACAGGTTGAAGTAGGATGGCGAGGCTCACGCCCTCTTCCTTACAACGCAATGCCTCGTGCACCGCAAAGCGCACCGCGTGGGCAGACTCTGGCGCGGGACCAGGGCCAGGCCACGGGACTGCGAGTGGCCAGAGGTGCCGTTGCTACATACCCAAGCCCTCTTGCATGGAAACCAGCGGCACGAGGCTTGTCGAGCTCTGAGTTTGGCCTGGAAATGTGCTACAAAGTCCACGCAATCTCCTGCTAACTCTAGGCCGACCTCGTGGCAACCTCGTTCGAGACCGCGGTTCGAGCCATGACCAAGAGGGAACGCGAAGGCGTCGTGGCCACCACGCAAAGCGGCTTCTCGATCATGAACCGCGCCGAGTTACGCAAGATCGCCGGCTGCGAGTAGTCCAAGGACGTTACTTAGTTCCCGGCGAAAAATGCGACAATTCGGGAAAGGTCCACCGAGGACAGCTGC
>CAZCNI010000258.1:0-3992 GCA_964499765.1 uncultured Polyangiaceae bacterium | reverse complement strand
CACAGAAAGCGGATCTGATCGGGGTCAGTTTGCGGCAAGATGCCGTGCCCCAAGTTGAACACGTAACCCGACTTGCCTGCGCGGTTCAGCAGATCGCTGGCGCGCTTGGCCAGCACTTCCCGCGGTGCAAACAACAAAATAGGGTCGAGATTGCCTTGCAGCGCAACGTCTGAGCCCAGGCGGCGCCGCGCGTCCTCAATGGGAGTGCGCCAATCAACGCCAATTACCGTGCCGCCAGCACGCTTTTGCAGCTCAAGCAGGCTTTGAGTCCCGGTGCCAAAGTGAATCACCGGCACGCCGGTTTGAACCAGATCCGCAAGAACGTGGCGCACGTGGGGCTCGGCAAAGGTTGCATAGTCTTCAGGACTGAGCGCGCCCACCCAAGAGTCAAAGAGTTGTACTGCTTGTGCGCCCGCTTCAATCTGCGCGCGCAGATAACGGCGCACAACTTCCGCAAGCTTTGACGCGAGTTGGTGCCAAAGCTCAGGCTCGGCGTACATCATCTGCTTGGTGTGCACGTAGTTGGAGCTCTTTCCGCCTTCAATGAGGTAGCTTGCGAGAGTGAAGGGTGCTCCGGCAAAGCCAATCAACGGCTTTTTGCCGTCGAGCTCTTGGCGCAGACAACGAATCGCCGTCATCACGTAAGCGAGGCCGTCCGCGGGCTCGAAAACCCGCAGACGCTCCACGTCCGCTTGGGTACGCACGGGATGAAGCACCACCGGGCCCTCGCCGGCTTGGAACTCGAAGGGAGCGCCCATTGGTTCAAAGGGCAGCAGCAAGTCTGCGAACAGGATGGCTGCATCCACGTTGAACGCTTTGATTGGTTGTAGCGTCACTTCCACGGCAAGTTCCGGATTCTTGCAAAGTTCAATCAGCGTGTGCCGTTCGCGAAGCGCGCGATACTCCGGCATGTAGCGACCGGCTTGACGCATGAACCAGAGCGGCGTGCAATCAACGGGTTCGCGGCGACAGGCACGGATGAAACGGTCCCACATGGTGTGCCAATCTTTGCCCAGTTTTGCGCTGGTGCGAACAGATTCGTGCTTCTGACCCCTAAATCGGCCGCGGTTGACGTGAGAACTTGCGCCAGCTAGCGTGAATCAACGCCCGGTTTGATGACGCCCGGATCGACAATGAGCGCGTGCGACGGGGCTTGGCCCTGCTGATTAGCCTTGCCTTGCATCTCGTACTTGGACGGGCACTTGGCCATAATCTGCGTTGCGTGGAATGTTCCGTCCTTTTGCAGCTGGCCCTCAGCCGTCACTTCGACTTTCACTCCGGAAACGTCGCGAAACGTGTCTGGCACGACGCATTGCGGGTAAAACACGGTCATGGCAACGTCGTTTTTCTGCATACTGAAGCGGTATTCACAGGGCTCACTGCGACGTGCCAGCGTTCCTGAGACCAGTGTGCCCAGCACGCGAACCGTGCGCGATTCAAAGCGGCCCTTTTCGCGCAGTAGTTCATCCACACCCTTGGAGTACACGGCAGCCTGCTTGAAGCCGGAAAATACCACCAACAGGATTGCACCGCTAACGACAATCAAGCCAATGAGCAGCCCAATTTGACGCGTCGGTTTCGTAGCGGCGGCCATGACGGCAGGCGAGCGGGTAAATGCCTGTGCAGGCTCAGGCTCCGGGCGGACAAGCCCTTCTTGCTTGTCGATCACTTGGCGTAGCTCGTCGTCGATATTGGGCATGATTTTACGAAAGTGAGAGAGTGCGCTTCCTGCTTCGAAGCTAGAATGTACCATAGAGCGACGGCAAGTACATAGCGAGCCCCGGGGCGATGGGGGTGGACGACCGCACTTGACCATATGGGCGAACCGTTCATCACAATTCAGAAAGCCCGCCCGTCAAGCTCGTTCGCCGGCGAAGTTTGCCCGAGCACCGGAGCGGAACATCCTTTGGGGATTTGAGCACCGGAGCGCAGGGCAAACGCAGCCAGCGGACGAGATGGTCCTTCGACCACTCCTCAACGTCGTCGGCGGGCGTCGCTGCAGGTTGCGATGAGGTATGGGGCTACTGGTAGAAGGCGCTCCGACGGCGAGCGTAGCGGCAACCCAACGCAGCAAACGCAGGCCCAATCGCGAACAAGCAGCTCGCAACCAATGCGCCAAACGCCGGCGGATGCAGCGCGTTTCCAAGTGCTGCCAAAACCAGAATGGCCAGTACGGCGCACGCCCCAGCAAGTGCGGCATCTGCCCATCGGGCGCGTTCTGAAAAGCGCCCCAATACGGCCCCGCCCACGGCGCACGCCAGAGCCAGGGAGAACAGCACGAGCCCAGCCGTGGGCGCTAAGAACATTGGCGAAGAGGGCGCAGGCCCCAGGGGAGCGTTGAGCCTGGAGAGCCAATGACCGATTCTGCCGCCTGCCACGAGCGATACCATTGCCAGCGGCACCCACAGCGAGACAATGATGACGCACGCGCAGAGAATCCAAAGTAAGGGTGGTTGAGGTACGGGCGAATTGGATTCGGGCAGCCTGACCACGGGCAGGTGGCGCTTTTCCAACGGATGTTGCATGGGTGGCACCCGGGGTTCTAGTGTCTGACCTCGTCTTCAGCCAGTCATCCTTCATCATGTCGTACGAAGATCCACTCGATTGGGACCGACAGGTCCAAAATGATCACCAGCTCGTGGAGCAATATCGGCTGGCGCTACGTGTAGATCCGCTTGCCGCCGACCCGAGTGGACCGTTCATTGGCGTACCTTTCGTGACTACTCGCGCGGCATTCGCCAAAATCCGCGAGTTACCCGAAGGATTGCCGCTGCGCGGGCCACTGTTGCGCTGGGCCTTTCGACTGGCGGAGGCCCGAGTGAATGCGGAGCTCGAGCAACACCTGGCCGTAGCTTGGCGCAGTGAAGTCATTGTCCTGGACTCGCCGCGACCGGTTCATACAACGCGCGCCAATCTTTTGATGCGGGTGGTGCGCGACGCAGCCGCGCGGGGCACCTGGTTGCAGTTGCTGGGCGATCAGCTGCAGGGCATGACCGAAGCAACGAGCTTGCTTTGGCAGCGACGGGAAGAGCTGGCCAAGCGCGCCGGCTTCGAGAACCTTGCCGCCGCAACCGGCGCCGTGCCTGGACTCGAAGCACACGTCAATCGCTGGTTGCAGCAGTTCAGGGCCAGTACTCCCCATTCGCGGCAGCCCGATCCAATTGGATACTTCGAGACGGCGCTTGCCATGAGTGCAAGCCGGGGTTGGCCAGCGCATTTGACGGCGCAATCCGTGGCTTCGTTGCTCGGGCCACGGGAGTGGCTCCAGCGTACAGTACGCGAGCCTCGATGGCCGCAGCTCATCGGTCCCACTAGTTTCATGCGGGCGCTGTTCGAATTGGGGCGTGAGTTGGCCTTTGCTTGGGCCGCGTCAACGCACCCCTTTGTGATGGCGCATAGCGCCGGGGGACAGGCGCAGCACCGCCTGGGTTACCTATTGGCGTCGCTTCCCCTGAATGTGGAGTGGCAAAAACGCGCCCTTGGCCTGCGCAATGACCAAGCGCGCGAACAAGTGCGGACACTGGCCAATGCCCTCACGTGCCATGCGGCATGGCTCTGTATCAAGGTGCGGCTTGCGCGTGCGGCTGGGCTCTCAACTAGTGAACTCAGGCTGGCGTACGTGCAAGACCTCATCGAGACATTCGGTTTCGAGCTGCCCAAGACCTTTGCCGGCCAACTACCGCGGCTCGACTTCGACGATGTGCACCGGTTGGTTGGGCTTTGGTCTGCACTTTCGGACCACGAGCGGTTGCGGAGCAGCTTTGATATTGACTGGTTCAGAAATCCGCGTGCAATCGAATCTTTGCTGGAGCAATCGGCCGCCATCGAACCCGATGGAACGGAGCCGGCTACGGTCGAACAAGACCAAGCCACAGCGGCCAAGTGGCTACTCGAGTGCATGGAGAGTTGTTGAGTCTAGTATCCGCTTCCAGTGCTATCGCTTGATTCAACGTGATACGCGACGCTGAACACTATCGCGGTTGCCGCATTAA
>CAZCNI010000257.1:0-4011 GCA_964499765.1 uncultured Polyangiaceae bacterium | reverse complement strand
CGGGCTGTTTTCTCGTCCATGGCGTCGGTGGACAGTTCACGAGTACCAATCGCGTAAACGCGCTCCAGGAAGCGCCGCACGCCTTGAAGTCCGCTGGTTTGCCAAGGTTTCGACTGCTCCAGCGGTCCCATGAACATCTCGTACAGCCGAAGGCTGTCCGCACCAAACTCGTTGACTACGACGTCCGGATTGACCACGTTGCCGCGGCTTTTGCTCATTTTCTCGGCCACGCTAACGACACGGACCCCGTGCACGCCGTGAAACGTTAGGCTGTCGCGAACGACTACCTCGTTCTCATTGATCCAACGGGTCTCGACGAGCTCTCCCGTATCGGACAATCGAAGCTGGCCGTCACTGTCACCCTTCGTGACTCTGGGGTCGTCGCCGTCCAGCGCGCGCACCATGGTGCCGTCTGAACCCAGTACTGCGTACCAACGAAACACGATTCCCAGAATAAGGCCCTGGTGAACCAACTTCGTGAACGGCTCTCTGTCTTTGACCACGCCAATATCGAACAGGACTTTGTGCCAGAAACGCGCGTAGAGCAGATGCAGGACAGCATGCTCACTGCCGCCCATATATAGGTCAACGGGCATCCAATCGTTGTATGCCTGCTCGCTGATGAGTCGGTCACGATTGCTAGGGTCGAGAAAGCGCAGATAGTACCAGCAGGAGCCGGCCCACTGAGGCATCGTGTTAGTTTCTCGTGCAAACCACTGGCCTTCTCGTTGAAAGAACCGCCACTCCAATGCTTTCGCCAGCGGCCCGCGCGGATCATTTCCCGGCCGATAGTCTTCCATTTCGGGCAATTGTAGGGGCAATTCAGCGTCACTCAGCGCCATTGGCTTTGAGTAGTCAATCTCGTAAGCATCACCTTTCCGAGGATCGCCAGAGGTTTTGACAGGAAAGAAGATTGGGATCGGCTCCCCCCAATAGCGCTGCCGTGAGAAGACCCAGTCGCGCAACCGGTAGTTCACTTTGCGCTCACCGATTCCGAGCGACTCGAGATGCTCAATGACCACCCGCTTCATCTGGGCGGTTGGCATGCCGTCGAATTGCCCGGATTGAATGGAAATACCTTCTTCTGCAAAGGCTGATTCAATCGCCCCGTGCAGTTTTCCATCAGGACTGACGACCTCGATGATGGGCAGATTGAACCGTTTCGCGAACTCGAAATCGCGTTCATCGTGGGCAGGCACGGCCATGATCGCACCCGTCCCGTACGCGCCGAGCACATAGTCCGCGGTATAGACCGGGATTGGCTTTTGCGTGAGGGGGTTCATGGCGTAAGCGCCGGTGAAAATCCCTGTCTTGTCTTTGCCCAGAGCGGTTCGCTCAAGGTCGCTCTTACTCGCCGCTGCTGCGGCATAAGCCTGCACCGCGCTCCGTTGCTCGTCAGTCACAATCTCGAGCGTCAGCGGGTGGTCAGGCGCAACGACCATGTATGTGGCGCCAAAAAGAGTATCCGGCCTGGTTGTGAAGCAGCGCAGTTTCTCACTGCGACCAACGAGCGGAAAATCGACTTCAGCGCCTTCACTTCGACCAATCCAATCCCTCTGCTTCTGCTTGGTTTCGGGCCAATCGAGACCTTCTAGGTCCTGCTCCAACTGATCGGCGTAGGCGGTGATCCTTAGTTGCCACTGTCGCAAGGGCTGCCGAACAACTGGGTGGTTGCCTCGCTCACTGCGGCCATCGATGATCTCTTCGTTGGCCAGTACAGTGCCGAGCGCGGGACACCAATTGACTGGTATTTCCGCCTGGAATGCAAGCCCACGTTCGAAAAGGCGCAGGAAGATCCATTGGGTCCATCGCACGTATTCGGGATCCGTGGTGGCGATTTCGCGCTCCCAGTCATAGGCAAATCCCAACCGTTTGAGCTGTGCCCTGAACCGATCGATGTTCTGCCTCGTGGTAAGAGCGGGCGGCGTCCCAGTCTGGATTGCGTATTGTTCGGCGGGCAAACCAAAGGCGTCCCAGCCCATGGGGTGCATAACGTCGAAACCGCGCATTTTCTTGTACCGGACAACGATATCCGTGGCCGTGTAGCCTTCTGGGTGGCCCACATGAAGCCCGTTGCCTGACGGGTAAGGAAACATGTCGAGCGCGTAATACTTGGGCCGTCCAGGCCGTCGCTGCGAACGAAACGTCTGGTTCTTGTCCCAGAATTCCTGCCAACGCGCTTCAAGCGCGAGATGGTCGTAGGGCATGGTCGCGGGTTTAGCAGAAATCAACGTGGCCAGGGCCTCCGGGGAAGCCTATCGGTGACGCGATGACTGCAATTTGCGCTGCAAGCGCAGTCTGCGCCGGTCCGCATCAGCCGCAGATTCACCGGTCCCGCGTTCCAGTAGCTCCAGCGCCTGCAGCGGCCTCTTGGCGTGGTGCTCGTACAGCTTAGCTAGCTCGAGGCGTAGACTCGGATCATCTACCGTTTCACACAGAGCTTCGAAATGAGAGAGGGCGCTATCGCGATCGCCTCGCGCTTTTGCCAGCTCCGCTCGCAAACGTCGAGCATCGGTTCCTCCGCCCAGTTGCACGGCGCGCTCGGCAACGGATTGCGCTCGCTCCAAGTCGCGTGCGCGCCGGAAGACCCGACCAAGCGGCACTAGATCTGCGCCATCCATGCGTTCTAACGGCTCACCATAGAGTCCGGCCAGCGCAACCATGCTCAGAACGTCGATTGCATTGTGTTCGATCACCGGCCGAAGTGCTTCTTCGTCTCCGGTACGCAGGAAATGATTGTAGCGAGGCCCCATTTCTGCTCCGTCGATGTCGGGCCCTCGATCGAGCGCCAGCGTCTCCACCTCGAGGGCCTTCAAGTTGACGCGAGTCATTCTGGGCTTGTGCAATCGCCGGGCGACGTGGAGCAAGTCCAAGTGTTGCACAATTCTCGGGACTTCCAGGCGATTCATTACGAAACGACCTGCCAACAAGGGCCAATCGAAAGATTTGCCGTTGAACGTAATGAGCACCGATGACGCCGCGAGTCGCTCTACCAGCGCCTCCAACTGAGCGGCTTCATCCGCTGGACTCCTCAGCAGCAATTGCTCGAGCACCAGGTGCTGCTCATCGTCGAACCAAGCCAGACCGATCAAAAACGCGAAGATGCCGGCACCGCCGCCAAGGCCGGTTGTCTCCGTATCGAGATACAGAGCGCGTTTTGGCTCACTATTTGCCAATTTGGGGTCGAGGGCGAGCAGTGCCCAGTACTCTGCACGGGCCATGAGCGCAGCATCAATTGGTATGCAGCCGATCCAGTCCTCCGTACGCCAGCGGCGCGTTCGCCGGTGCACCAGTCCTTGCGACGTCTCCAGCGGCGCAAAGTCGAGCGGAGGCTGACTTGGCAGAATCTCTCGCGGCTTTGCCCGTTTGCGGTTCATGAGTTCGGACATTTGCGCACGCAATTGGGACAGCTCGCGTTCTCGCTCAGTGGAAGCGTCACTCGGGCTGTCTTCTGGCTGAGGCAATGGCTGAGATGGATCAGCCAGTGTCTCTGCCGGCAGCGCCGTTACCAGCTGCGCAAGTTTTCGCTTCAGATCCACGACAAAATCCATACCCCGCAACGCCACCGCTGCCCAGGCGCGGTTGGAACTGGCAACGCCCCTGCCGACTTTGCGCCGGTCTGCCACCCACGAGACTGCGTCATGGTCCTTCAGTCGCTCGTATCAGCGGACACGGCAATCGCCCAGACTTCACGCTCTGAAGACGCAACCAGCAAACGACGATGAGCCAAGTCGAGAACCGGCCGTAGCAAGGGCGCCCGTGTCAGCTGGAATTTGCGGATGCCATCTCTGATGCAGCACTGCCAAAGCGACCCAGAATTGCTCGATATCCACGCACATTGCCGCGTAGCAACCATCTCTGGCACGGGACCACTAGCCCCCAGCTCGGGCGCATCGACAGACGCAAGCACGTGGCCTTGCCAGTCGAGCCACTCGATTTGCCCCGAAGTCCTCACTGTCACAACCTGAGTTGCCGACTCAATCTGCCGGGAATCACTGGTTGTGACCCCCA
>CAZCNI010000256.1:0-4033 GCA_964499765.1 uncultured Polyangiaceae bacterium | reverse complement strand
TCTGCGACAACCGCAACGTAGCGTCGATCAATTCGGTGCTGTTCAAAGGCTTGGGCAATGATGGGGTTCAGGTCAGGGTTGCGCACGAACAGCAGCACCCCAGATGCACCGTGATCTAGTCGCTGATGGACGGCTAGATAAGGAGACTCGCCCCGCGTGACCAACCACTTGGTCAGACGCGCGACGATATCGTCGAAATCTTCGCGGCCCCCGTGTACGGGCAACCCCCATATCTTATCGATAACGAGGAAGTCTCGATCGACGCACAGAATGCGTTCTTCAGGCCAGGGAACGAGAAATGGTTCGAAAGCCATATGAACCACCTGCGCAGCTGGCGGCACCAAAATCTCAGGAGTTACTCAACCAAGTGCCGTGCGCAGGGCCGGGCCCCGGCGCACCAACGTGAAAAACATCCTTGGAAATGACGCCAAGGAATGGTTGAAGAACCATCGCGGGCAACACCAACGTGTTGGAGCGCAATTGCCCAAAAAAGAATCGGAAAACCAAACGGGCGACCCGCGCACAAACCTTCCAATTTCTGGCGATATTGCTCGTTGAGAACTGAACTAGTCAGGACTTCTTGATGCCGCCGCGCTTTTTGATGGCGCCGCGAATCGTAACCACAGCGTTCGTCGCACCTGGTACACCGCCGCGGATCAGAATCAAGCGCTGCTCGGACACGAGTTTGACAACCGGCTGCGTCATTAAGGTCACCTGAGCGTTGCCACATTGCCCGGGCATGCCCACGCCAGGCAATACGCGACCAGGAGTCATGTTGGTACCAATGGATCCACCGTGACGCTTGTACTCGTGCGTTCCGTGGGTTCGTACCCCGCCGCTAAAGTGGTGACGGCGCATGACACCCGAGAAGCCTCGACCTTTGCTAGTTCCCTTGACGTCAACTAATTGACCTTCTTGGAACACGTCTTCGAGTTTGACTTCTTGTCCTATTTCAAAGCGAGCAATGAATTCCGGGTCGCACCTGAACTCTTTAAGCGCGCACTTGGGGGTCACATTGGCCTTCTTGAATTGCCCAAGCAACGCCTTGGTGGTGCTCTTCTCGCGCTTCTCTCCAAAGCCCAGTACGAGTGCATCGTAACCGTCTTTGGCTTGGGTGCGCTTGCCGACCACGAAGGAACCTGCCTCGATGACAGTGCAGGGCACAGCCGTGCCGTCTTCCGTGAAGATCTGCGTCATTCCGAGTTTTCGGCCAATGACGCCGGGATACTGGTTCATCGTGAGGCTCCTCTAATTTCGTGTCAGTTCCGAGCTAGCCTTATCCTAGCTTCGGGGCCACGCGAGATAGCTCGCAGAGCCGCCCAGGTCAAGGAATTCAGCCCAACCGACTCAACAACCAGCGCCAAAAGTGGCTCAGAGCTCGACTGACCGCCTGGTAGGGTCCGGCAGTTATTTGCGGCTCGGCAGTGAAAACGCGTTGACGTTTCGAAACCCTCGTTCAGAATTTTGCCCCTTTCGAAGGCCAGTATTCTCATGTCGATGAGCCTCAGCAAGATTACAGAGTTAGACAGCGCGTCGCTGCGTAGCGACTTACCCGAATTCCGCGTCGGCGACACTGTCGCCGTGCACTACAAGATTGTCGAAGGCGACAAATTGCGCGTGCAGGTATTCAAGGGCGTCGTCTTGAAGCGCCACCGCGCAGGCCTGAGCAGTACATTTACCGTACGCAAGGTCAGCTTCAACGTGGGCGTTGAACGCATTTTCCCTCAGCATTCACCCAGAATCGACAAGGTCGAGGTCGTTTCACGCGGCGTGGTTCGCCGGGGTAAGCTCTTCTATCTTCGCAATCTCACCGGCAAAGCCGCACGCGTACGCGACGAGAAAGATCGCTGAGTTAGTCGCGACGCTCGGTTTGGAATCTCTTGAGCGCTGGAAGCGCTCAAGAGGGTCGGTTTGTGCCCCTCGACCAGCTGCGGAGGGTATTGGCGCGCTGCCAGGGACCGAACCCGACGTTTTTTTATGGGGATTCGGCTGCCGGAACAATCGTTTCCGACGAGGCAAAGAGCCCAATCTGTTCCAGTGCTTTCGCGTTGATGCGAAATGGCTGTATGCTCCCGCCCGAGCTCTGTGCGGCTGAACTGCCGTAGCACCTCGCGGAGGCTTCGATGGTCGAGTGTACGCGCTGCGGTTGCCAAAACGAAATTGATAGCCGATTCTGCGCAGCTTGTGGCTTTTCGATGCTGCCTCAATTGATACAGCGCTCGGCAACGCCAGTACCTGGATACTCACAGCCACAAGCACCTTGGCCTGCGCAAGGTCCGCAACCTTCCCCTGCGTACCCTGCCGCTGCACACGCATTCGTGAAGCCCGAACCTGATTGGGCAGCGCCGCAGCACCAGCCTGGGCAGGTTTCTGACGTGTGGAATCCGCCGCGACCTGCCCCAGGATACAACGCCCCTGAGCCCAATCAGCTGCCGAACGAGGTTGTATCCCGAACAGCACCTCCCCCGGCTGGGCAAACCAATCCGTCGATGGCCGCTGCTCCTGTTCTACTGGGCTTCTTCGTGAGCTTTGATGGCAATGACCTCGGTCGATTCTGGCCTCTGTATCAAGGGAAACTGTTGGTTGGGCGCGCACTGGCCGCCGACAATCTGGACATTGCCATCGAACACAACACCACATCCGCACGCCACGCCCAATTGGTGGCGCTGGCGCGCCCCAGCCGTCTGACGGTGCAAGATATCGGCAGCACGAACGGCACGTTCGTGAATGACCAACGAATATTGCCTGGGCAGACCGTAATAGCCGCCCACGGTGATCGCATACGCTTTGGCGGCTACACCGTAAACGTAGTCCTCATCGCCTGAACGACTGATTTCGGAGTCCAATGACCATGCCCCTCAATCGTACGAAGCAGTGGTGTCAGCAGTTCGCCTCGATGTTGTCTTTTTTTGCCGTTTTCTTGTGTCTTTGCGGCACTGGCACGGCGGTTGCGGCCCCTGAAGCGCACATCCTGCGAATTGATCCTCGTGCAGCCAAAGATAATGGCTCCCCTGTTCTGACGACAGTCATCGAACTCGTTGAGAACAAGCGCATGAGTGACGCAACCATGCATTGCGGCACTTTGAGCGGAGCCGCGCAGCTGTCCTGCATGAGCACGGCGCTGGAGAAACCGTACGCCCTGTATACACCGTTTCCGTTTCCTGCTGCGAACGCCGTACTCACGCTGCACATCGACAGCGGCGACACTCTGGCAACGTACGTCAGCCACACCCGCTGGGGCGAGTCTCAGCAGCAGCCCGGTGTTGGCACCGCGTGGCTCATCCTCATCGATGCGGACTCCCGCATGGGTAGTAGCTTCCGCGACGCAAAAGAGGTGGCCCAACGGTTCGTCGCCAGCATGGGCCCCAGCGACATCGTTAATATCATTTTCATTAATGATCGAATGGTAACCGGCGATTCACGCTGGCTGCCCGCGGCGCAGAAAGCCAAAGCGACGAGCTTCATCGACAAGTTGGGTTCCACGTACCCAGCAGGCGGGCGCAACAGGAGCCTGTTCACCCTCATTCGGCAAGCCGCCACCGATTCGTTCAAGTCGCTCGGCAATACCGACCAGCAGAACCTGGTCGTGCCCCTGCACCAAGCCATGGTCGTGTTGTCAAACGGCTTTGGTGGCGCTGATACGCTCACCACTGGGGCGGGCGCGCTGCAGCTGCAGCAATACATGACTGGTGGCAGATTCCCAGAAGACAACACGGCATTGCCCAAGACTCCCGTGCCCGTCATCAGTATCTTCTTTCCGCCGCACACTATCGATGAGTATTGGCACAACTCTCTCGATTTCATGCAGAATCTGGCCAATCTGTCGATCGGAGGTTTCTTCACCACATTGCAGGAAGGTGAAGGCAGCCGCGCAGCTACCATCGTAGATGCCGTACGAACCCGTTTTTCAAAAATGTACGTCGTCAAGTGGCGCGTCTCGTGTATTGCATCCTCCGTCACCCAGACGTTTCAATTGGTATTCAAGGATGTGAAGCCCGACATTCTGGGAGACAGCTCGTTCAAGGACGTTCCG
>CAZCNI010000255.1:0-4042 GCA_964499765.1 uncultured Polyangiaceae bacterium | reverse complement strand
TGGAGTCACAACAGGTACAGGTATTCTTGGGCGGCGATGTCAGCGGCGAAAGTGACTTACCCATGAGTCTGGTTGCTTCGCCCTATCGGAATCAGACCGGTGAACCCGGCGGCGCCGTGGGTGTGATTGGGCCAACGCGCATGGACTACTCCGTCGTCGTGCCACTCGTCAGGGCAACCGCTGACGCCATGGCCCGCGCTATAACGCGAGCGGATCAGCGTGCGGCGGGTTCACCCGAGGCCTCCGATCCGTTCGGCACCGCCGATGTTCGTAGCCATTCGAGAAGACCCCACAAAAATTGACCGGGGTAAGACCGGAAGGGCTGGTATTGCTGTTCCAGTTTTCATGGTAGCCTCGAAGGCCATGACCGACGCTACGGCATCGACACCGAGCCAACGCTTTGAACGCAACTCGCTCGACATTGCTCTTGAGCAACTAATGGCGGGGCAGCGAGCACAACCTTTGTATTGGGTTCTGACAACGCTTGAGCAGTCTCCCCAGCGCGTCATGGCCATCTACATTGCCGGTCTTTTGTTGCGACAAGAGAATCATACGCTGGCAGCAAGCCAAGCGTTTCGTGTTGCGGTGAACTGGAGCGTGCGCGAGGGGTCGCTGGCTCGTGCAGCCGCTGGCGTGTGCGAACTCAAACAAATGTCTGAACCCGTCGATGACGCTATCGCACTCATCGCCCAAACATTTGCCGCGGATTCCCCTCGCTTGCTGGGGCATGGTGCGCCGCCCCCCTCACTCGTGCGCACGCGCCTGAGCATCAACCCCGTATCGAGCAACCTGGGCGAAGCTGAACTTCTGGAACACCTCAAGGGAGTAATCGCAGACGCCTATGCCGAATTGGTCGACAACACGTGGCTTGAATCGCTGCAAGTCCCCCCCCAACCGCTATTCTCGTCGCTAGATCAGGTTGGCCTGCGTCTATTGCTAAACATGCTCGAGTTGAGGATCGTTGCAGCAGGCACTCAGATCGTGAAGCAAGACGCACCGGGAGACGAGATGTACATCCTGGCTCGCGGCGAGGTTGTGGTGTCACGCACGTCGGAGCAAACCCACCCTACACCGCTCGCACGCTTGGGCAGCGGCGCACTATTCGGTGAAATGGCCCTACTGTCGCGGTCACCACGTGCCGCTCAGGTGGTGGCCAGTCGCCCCTGTCTACTGCTGGTTCTACGGAAAGAAGCACTGGATGGCCTGGTGACGACGGACCCTGGGCTGGGTACCGCGATTGCGAACTACTGTCGTCGTCGCATGATCGACAATCTTATTCGCACTAGCGCCGTGCTACGTAGCGTCAACGTTCGCGAACGACCTGACCTCGTCCAGCGCTTCATCACGTGTTCATTCGAAGCGGGACAGCGCATCATTGCACAGGGTGAAGAACCCGAAGGTCTGCATCTGATTGCATCAGGGAGTGTGGTCGTAGTGCATCGCGACGGCGACGAAAGCACGGTCATTGCTACCCTAGGTGTCGGCGAAGTCGTCGGTGAGATGTCATTGGTCCTACGACGGCCATCAGGCGCCGACGTGGTTGCATCGACTCCAACCGTAACGCTGCACCTTACCAGCGAACAGTTTCTCGAAATCGTACGTGCCTATCCTGGGGTGCTCTCGCATCTCTATGAGCTGGCCGTCAATCGCGACGAAGAGACTCGAAGCGTGCTGTCGACCGAAGCTGAACACGCGGACGACTGCATACTGATTTGAGCCGTCACGAATCGCTCTGCAGGCTGTGCCTCCCTGGCTGGCCAGATAGCCGGCTCAGAGGTTTGCTACGACTCGCAGGCGCATCCGGGTCGGAAAGCACTTTTCACCAAGAGACATTCGCTGTCGAGCTGCCGCTTACGGATGCGACGGACGGGCCGAAGCAGACGAGAATGCCGCGTAATTCGCGGATATTTAGTAATGGGCACGCTGGGACTGACACAGACTTGCTGCGCGAATAGCGGCAACAGTGCTTGCGAGCTTGCACGGCAGAAAAAGCCCAGCTACTCACGGGAGCCATGAACCTGTTTCGCTCTGCAACTACCCGCGTTATCGCAACTTCAGCGCTCTTGATTGCATCTTCAACCGCAACGGCGAAAGCCGAAACGAAAATCGCAGTTGTCGATACTCAACGCGCCATCATGGAGACGGAAGAAGGCCTCCGCGCCCAAGCCACGCTGCGAAAGGTGTTCGACAGTCGGCAGCGGGAGCTCGATAAGAAGCAGGAGCAGCTCCAAAAGGAACGCGAGGACATCGAGAAGCAGCAGGGTATTTTGAGCAAGGAAGCTCTTGCCAAGCGGTTAGAAACTTGGCAGCGGGAGATGTCACAATTGCAAGCGACTTTCCTAGAGTACAACAAGGAACTTCAGAAGAAGCAAGGTGAGTTGACGCAGCCGATTTACCAACGCACCATGTCGCTCATCCGCCGTCTAGCTACCAACGAGGGATTCGACTTGGTCGTTGATCGCCAGGCAGCTCCCTACGTTCGCGGTGACCTCGACGTAACGGACAAGATCATTCAAATGATCAACAGCAACAGCGGAGACAAGGACGCGAGCAAATCCAGCAAGCCCACGGATGCCAAGAAGAGCACCCCAGCAGCCCCAGCCGCGAGCGGCAAAGCGGCACCTGGCGCTCACTGAGGCAAACCGGAACTGGCACGCGACAGGCGCCCAGCGCGTTAGAGTCGCGTGCACGTCGCATGTTCGGCACACGACTCAACCGTGCCGATAGTCAGCGATCAACGGGGGCTCCGAGCGCGCAACGATCTACTTGCTATCGAACAAGTCGTCGAACACGCGCTCGAATTCGTCCTCTTCACTGATTGGGCGCTGACTTGTCGCGATTTCCCCTTGCTTGGCCTGTTCCAGTGCCAATAAGCGTTCTTTGACATCGCGAAAGCCGGGGTCTTTGCGAGCGATCTTCTTGAAATAGTACACAGCCTCGGGGTAGGCCGCCTTCATCTCATTGACGATACCAAGGTCGTAGTACAGGCTCATTTCTTGGTCGATCGTCTTCTTGGGAGCGTCGAGGCCACGTATATAAGATTGCTCGGCTGCCTCGACTTCATTCTGCTCCAAATGGATGAGGCCAATCATTGCAAAACACATGCACTCCCGTGACGAATCCCGCGCAGCGATCTCCAATTCTTTGATGGCATCGTTAATCAGGCCCATTTCCTTGTAGGCCACGCCCAGGTCATAGTGCGTCGCACTATCGCTTTCATCGACTTGGGCCCGTACGCCTTCCTTGAACTTGGCGAACACCTGATCAACGTCAATTGCCTTTGACGCTCTGAATTGGGCCGAGGGAACCTCCAGAGTATCCAGCGCATTCAGAGTGGCCGAGAACTCGTCGTCATCCTCAGCTGGGTATTGCGAAGGAACGACGTGCGACCGATCATCTCCGTCTTCACTGGGCGAGAGCCCCGCTGAAGCCTGCAACACCTCGCGCAGCTTCTCAAGCAATAACGGATGATTCGGAGTGCGCGCTAGCTGGTCCTCCAAGATGCCGCGCGCATCGTCGAAGAGTCCTCGAGCCGCAAAAAACTCGGCTTCGTCGAGGACTTCTTCGAGCCCAAACACCACGTCGCCTGCCTTGACATCAGTCCGCGGAACCTCATCTGCCTGCGTGCCAGACAGGACTGCATCGACATCATCATCATCGAGGGCAAAGCTTGGCAGTTCCGCGTGTGACGACGATTGGCCCACGTCAGCAAACGGGTCGTCAACATCATCGAGATGCAGCGAGACTGACCGCGAGTTCGACGAAGGGCGAATGCTTTCTGGCACCTCGAAGCTAGGCAGCGGTTCACTCGTGCTTGGTGGAGAAGGCCGACTTGGCTGTGCTACCGGTGGGTGACCGTAGACCGTGGTATAGAGACGAATCGCAACATCATTCCGCGGTTCTTCGGCAAGTACTTCTGAGAGAAAGGGCTCCGATTCGATGAGGTATCCCGCATCAACCAGCAATGCCGCAATCTGCAGCGACTCGGCACGCATGGCAGCGTAGTCGCCCACCTGAGCCAAGACTTCACGCAGCTTGTAGT
>CAZCNI010000254.1:0-4051 GCA_964499765.1 uncultured Polyangiaceae bacterium | reverse complement strand
CCAATACGGTGGCATCAAACACCGCGAGCGGAGCAATGACTGCACCCACGAAGTCCACTCCTCCCGGCGTGTCGGCGAATGAAATCTCGTGGCCCTCCCACACCAAGCTCTGTATCTTCGAGAATACAGAAGAGCGGCGTTTGAGCTCTTCTGGCTCCACGTCGAGCGACTTGCCACCTTCGATCTGTGGCAGCACTTTTGCGCGAAACAGCAAAGACTCAGCGAGCGCGGTCTTGCCGCAACCTGGGGCGCCCAATAACGTAAAGCTGCGCACTTTCTCCGGTAGTGTCACGATTCTTGCTCCCGCACTGTGGTTGTGATCGACGTTGACTTGCGTGCGCCGAGGCATCGGGGCTGCTCGAATGCGAACGTTGAGATTCGCCCAAGCAATGTGAGCCATGCCTTGCCTGCAAGGCATTGAACTAAGTAATTACTCTGCCGCCAAACCATTGACACGCGGGCCACATCGTACGGAGGTCGCACTCAACCTCAAGCGGGAAATGCGCAAACCGAGCCTTTTGCCAAACTTGCAGGCGTATCGCTGAAAAATTCGACCTAGACCTCAAGCAGTATTCGCGCAGGCTGTTCGACGAACTCCTTAATTAGTCGAAGAAATGTAACGGCCTCCCGTCCGTCCACGATTCGGTGGTCGTACGTGAGAGCAACATACATCATCGGCCGAATGACCACTTGGCCTTGGAGGGCAACGGGCCGATCCTGAATCGAGTGCAGACCCAAGATGCCGCTCTGTGGCGGATTGACGATCGGCGTCGAGAGCATTGAACCATATACGCCTCCATTGCTGATGGTGAAGGTCCCACCCACCAACTCCGTCAACGGTAATTTGTTATCCTTGGCACGCACTGCAAAGTCAGCAATCGTGCGTTCGATCTCTGCCAGCCCCAGGAACTCGACGCTGCGCAGCACCGGCACGACCAAGCCACGGCCACCGCCTACGGCAACACCAATGTCGTAGTAGTTCTTGTAGACTACGTCAGTGCCCCGCACCTCGGCATTGAGCACCGGAACTTGCTTGAGTGCTTCGACCACCGCTTTGACGAAGAAAGACATCATGCCCAGTTTGACTTGGTGCCGCTTTTGAAAAGCCTCTTGATAGCGGTGCCTCAGTTCTTGCACCGTGCTCAGATCGACTTCGTTAAACGTCGTCAGCAGCGCGGCTTCGTTCTTGGCATGCACCAACCGCTCGGAAATGGTGCGCCGAAATGGGGACATCGCGATCACTTCCTCTTCGCGCTGCCCGGTGCTCGCAACCGGTGGCGTGGTTGCTGACACTTCGGTTACCGCCGGGGTAAGCTTGACGGTTGCCGGTGGACTAACCGGCGCGGGGCTGGCATTGGCGCCGCGTGCCTGCAGCTCGGCTCGAGCACGACGCGCCGAGGGGCTTGCCCAATTTCCGACGTCGGCAGCTCGCTCTTCGATCACGTGATGGGTGGCAGCAGGCGCTGGCTCACGTGCGCTTGAAATCTGCTGGTCATTCGGCGGCAGCACGGAGCTCAACGTTGAGGATTCGGCGCTGGTGGTCGAGGTGCTGTTTTTTGTTGGTGCGACACTGGCGCCCACGGTTGCTTCTTCTAGCCGCCCCACTAGGTCATGAACCTTTGCAGCCACCCCTTTCTCCAGGATCACTTGCGCCAACCGTCCGCGCTCGGGCGCCAAGAGTTCCACGGTCACCTTGTCGGTTTCGATGACCACCACCGGCTCATCGCGCTCGACGATGTCACCAACCTTCTTCAGCCAGTCGCCAATCTGCACCTCATTGATGGACTCACCGACTTCGGGGACGCGTAATTCGATCGACATGGGTTCTGAGTCTTTCCTCACGGCTAGCAATAGCAATGCGTTGTCGCCAACATTGTAAACACGCAAACGACTAGAGCGAAAACGCCTTCTCCAGCGCTTCCTCTTCTTCCAAACGGTGACTACTCGCGGATCCGGTGGCTGGGCTGGCAGATTCAGCGCGAGCAATACACGACAGCGGATGCCGTCCAAGGACGCGATTACCAAAGCGGGCCCGCAAATGCCGCCAAACGCCCATGTTTTCCGGCTCTTCTTGCAGCCAGACGACCGGTGTGCGCTCCGGGAATAGGTCGAGCGCCGCGCGTAAATGCTCATCGGGCAACGGGTAGAATTGCTCGACTCTCAATATGGCCACGTCGTAGCGCTTCAACTCTTCGCGACGCTGCTCAAGCGTGTAATAGACCTTACCGCTGCACAGCAGAACCCGGCGGACACTCGCGGGGTCCACTGTATGGTAGATTGAATCCGGCAAAATCCGTTGAAAACGCCCCTCAGCTAACTCGCTGATGTGACTGGTTGCCTTCGGATGTCGCAATAGACTTTTCGGCGTGAAGACGATCAGGGGTTTGCGCCAATTGCGCATCGCTTGACGACGCAACAAGTGAAAGAACTGAACCGGCGTGCTTGGCTGGCAAATCTGAATGTTCTCTTCCGCAGCTAGCAACAACCACCGTTCGATGTGGGCACTCGAATGCTCAGGTCCCATCCCTTCGAACCCGTGTGGCAAAAGTAGGGTGATGCCGCTCAGCTGCTTCCACTTGTCCTCGGCGCTGACAATGAATTGGTCGATGATGACCTGAGCTGCATTGCAGAAGTCGCCAAACTGCGCCTCCCACAAGACGAACACATCGGGACGTTCTAGACTGTATCCATACTCGAAGCCGAGCACACTCACTTCGCTCAGCGGACTGTTGGCAACGTCAAAAAAAGCCTGGTCTGCACTCAAATGCAGCAAAGGCACGTGGCGCGATCCAGTCTCGACATCATGCAGAACGCTGTGCCGATGACTGAACGTGCCGCGTTCACTGTCTTGCCCCGTCATGCGCACGGCAGTGCCCTGGGTCAAGAGTGAAGCAAATGCCAGAGCCTCGGCTGCGCCCCAATCCAGGCGACGTTGCCCCCGCGCCATTTCTTGCCGTTGTTCGAGCAAACGTTCGATCTTGCGATGCGGATGAAAGTCTTGCGGGACCCGGGCCAAAGCTTCGAGCAAAGCCGCGAGTCTCGGCACCTCGACCGCAGTCTCGGGTTCCGGTGACTTGGCTTCGGGTCCGCCTTGGTAGTTTTTCCAGAGGTCGTCGTAATTGTCGTAATTTCGACAGTAGTCGCTACGGCGGGCCTCCTGGAGTTCCAACTCCAGCATAGCCCGACGGTCCACGGCAATCTGATCGGCCTCTTCGCGGGTCACTTCACCGAGTGCAAGCAGGTGTTCGAGGTAGCCATCACGCACACCCTTTCTGCGACTGATCGCGGCATACAGCAGTGGCTGGGTAAACGCGGGCTCATCGCCTTCGTTGTGGCCGTGCCTGCGATATCCGTACATGTCGATGAACACGTCGCGCTGGAAGCGCTCACGGAACTCCACAGCAATCGACACCACCTGCGCAACGGCCTCGGGGTCTTCACCATTCACGTGAAACACCGGTATATCCAGCATGCGAGCAATTGCAGTCGCATACGGCGCGGAGCGGCCCTGCGCAGGCGGTGTCGTGAAACCAATTTGGTTGTTGATGACCACGTGCAGAGTGCCGCCCGTCGTGTACGCATCCAACTGAGCCAGGTTCAACGACTCTTGCACGACACCTTCTGCTGCAAGTGCTGCGTCACCATGAATCAGCAGCGGCAGTTTGCGCCGCTGCGCACCACGGCCCACTGCGTCTTGCTTTGCGCGCACGCGACCTAGCACGACGGGGTTCACGAATTCCAAATGACTCGGGTTGAAGCACAGCGATAGATGAACCCGGCGCCCACCGGCAGTGTGATGGTCCGTCGTGTGTCCCAAGTGATACTTCACGTCACCGCTGCCAAGGTACAGTTCCGGGTCGCGGTCTTCGAACTCGCGAAATATGTCGCGCGGCGACTTACCCATGATGTTGGCAAGGACGTTGAGTCGCCCTCGATGAGCCATACCCAAAATGATCTCATCGATCCCGAGATCGCCGGCCCGATCAATGGCAAACGTCAGCAGCGGAATGAGACTCTCGGAACCCTGCAAAGAGAAGATTTTGGCTCCCAG
>CAZCNI010000253.1:0-4065 GCA_964499765.1 uncultured Polyangiaceae bacterium | reverse complement strand
TGGGTCCCGGGCACGAATCCGCACCAGAACCTTTGGCATAGGTCAACCGGCTTATAGGCGTAGCCAGCGCAGTGGCCGAAACAAGCCCCAGCACAGCACCGACACAGCAGTACACGTTGAAGAACTTTCGAAGTGGCCGCCTCTGACCCACGCCTTCGAATATCACGCGCCCGAGGGGCGTATCAAGCGCTGCTTTCAACCGCCATCGTGTTGGGGCTTCATCCCGGACGCTGGCCTTCGTGAGAGTGCCGCGCAAAACAAATAGGCCATTACAACGGACAGAGTGATCTGAACCGTCCGTCGCGAGCGTTCACGATTCGATGGCTGCCTAAAGGGCACGTCGCTGTCTTTGCACTTTGCCACCAATCGGGCTTCACCCATGAACCCGTTTGCGCGTATGCTTAGAAGTTGACGGTGAGTATCAAACCATGAGCCTTTCAGTTACATTTCTCGGTGCTGCTAAGAATGTCACGGGGTCACGCCATTTGATCGAAGCCGATGGCGCGCGGGTCCTGATTGACTGCGGTCTCTATCAAGAGCGATTCAACGCCGCACGCAACTGGGATCCATTCGCCATTGAGCCGCATACGTTGGACGCGGTTGTGCTCACACACGCACACATCGACCACGCGGGCTGGCTGCCGCGCTTGGTTCACCAAGGTTACGGCGGCAAGACGCACTGCTCGCTGGCCACGTCAGAAATCGTACCACTTGTGTTGGCCGACGCCGCGCACCTGCAGGCGGAAGACGTAGCTTGGAAGAGAAAGCGCCATCAGGCGGAGGGCCGCCAGTCGATCTACCCCATCGAACCCCTGTACGACACCGATGATGTGGAAGCCGCCTGCCAATCATTGGTCGGCATGCCGTTCAACGTTGCGCGGGAAATCGCACCGGGCGTTAGCGTTACTCTCTTGCCGTCCGGGCACATTCTGGGCGCGAGCATGGTTCTCGTCGAAGCTAAGACCTCGGGCAAGACTCTGCTATTTTCCGGCGATCTGGGTCGCCTCGGACGCCCATTACTGCCCGAGCCTGCCTCGCCGCCGCGGGCTGACTTCGTGGTGATGGAGTCCACCTACGGAGACCGCATTCACTCGGACGAAGTGACTGTGGCCGACCAACTCTGCAACGTAATCAACAACACCCTCGGGCGCCGCGGCTCGGTACTCATCCCGTGTTTTGCCGTGGAGCGCGCGCAGGAGCTGCTGCACCATTTGCAAACCCTGCGCAAGGCCAACCGCATTCCCAAAGTGCCCATTTTCTTGGATAGCCCAATGGCCGTGCGCCTGCTCAAGGTATTTGGCCATCATCCCGAAGCCATGGACGTCACGTCCCGCGACCGCATGAGCACCGGCGATTCACCATTCACTCTGCCAGAGCTGACGCTGTGCACGTCATGCGAAGAGTCCAAGCGCATCAACGACATACACAAGCCAGCGATTATCATGGCAGGCTCTGGAATGTGCACCGGTGGTCGCATCAAGCACCACTTGTCGCGTTACCTGGACGATGAACTGAGCACACTGCTGTTCGTGGGTTACCAAGCATCCGGCACACTCGGCAGGCAGATCGTCGAGGGGGCGAGGGAAGTCCGCCTGTTTGGCGGCTATCGACCCGTGGGCATTCAAGTGGAACAAATCCAGGGACTTTCAGGCCATATGGATCAGAATGAATTGCTCAATTGGCTCGGAGACATGCCCGGCGGTCCCCAGAGAGTCGCGATCGTACACGGCGGTTCTCAAGTTACCGCAACCTTCGCCCAGCTGGTAACCACGCGATTTTCGTGCCAGGTAGTAGTTCCAGAGTACGGCATGCGGGTTGAAGTGGGTTAACTGCTGCTACTGCGGCAGCGGCAGCTGCCCAACCTGTTGACTTGACACCTCTTAGTGGGTGCCATTATTGTCACCCTCAACATGGGGACGCGCCCTCTCTTCGTAATCGTCATCATGCTATCCGGGGCCTGCGCCACAGGCAACATTGGCCAAAACGCTCGCGTACCCGCAAGCCCTAACGTAACCAACACAGTCAGCGTTGGGCTCGCTCAACTGAGGTTCGAAGATGCAACTCGACATCGTCCGCTGCCCACTCGCATCTGGTATCCATCCAAGCCTACGCCCCTTGGACGCGGCGATACGATTGAGGGGATATTCGTTGCCCACAGTGCGACAAATGCGCCGCTCGCATCAAGTCCACAACAGTTTCCGCTGGTGCTTTTGTCGCACGGAACCGGCGGGGGCAGTTCGAACTTGGTTTGGCTTGCTGAACACTTGGCGCAGCACGGCTATCTGGTGGCTGCGGTCGATCACTTTGGCAACACCTTTCGAAACAATTCTACCGAAGGCGTTGTATCGGTTTGGCGCCGGCCCCAGGATATCACGTATGTTCTAGACGCCCTTTTGATTAACCAGCATTTTGGCAGCCGCATTGCGGTCAACAGAATCGGCGCTGCCGGGTTCTCAGCGGGTGGTTACACGGTAATCGCGCTTGCCGGTGGCCGTTATCATCCAGAATTGATGGCTGCCTACTGCAGTCAGCATCCAACGGAAGTCGTTTGCCAACTTGCCGGTGACTTGGATGTGTCAAAGTTTCCGGACAGAAGTTCGGCGTCTGCCTCATACAGTGAATCTAGAATTCGTGCGGTATTCGCCATGGCTCCAGCTGTGGGGCAGGGGTTCGCACAGGAAGATCTTGCCTCGGTGAGCGTGCCGGTGAGTATCGTGGCTGGGCTGCACGATGAAGTACTGCCGTTCCAACTCAACGCGCAGCGCTACGCCCAGTTCATTGCCGGCTCGCACCTTACCGCGCTCGAATCTGGGGGCCACTACGTCTTCATGCCGCTCTGCAATCCGCGGGGGTTCCAATATGCGCGGGAAGTTTGCGCCGATATCGCGCCGTCCGTGGACAGGAAGGCCATTCACGAGCGCGTGGAGCAGTTGGCGCTGAAGTTTTTCGATGAACACTTGCGTTAGCGCGGGGGGTCACGGGTATCCTCAGGCGTTGGCGTGCAGTACCAGAAAGCGTCGGCAATCCATTGCAAGCCAGCGCAACAGACGGCCAAGGCGCGGTAACCCAGGTCGATGATGGTGATTAGCAGGATATGCACCTGCGGTGGCAACAATGAGGCGTTCGCGCTGCGCGAGATGGACCTGCGGTGGCAACAATGAACGTTCGCGCTGCGCGGGCGGGACCTGCGGTGGCTGCAAGTGGTTCTTGCGCGGCGGGAGATGGACCTGAGGCGGCCTCAACGGGTTCCCGCAGAGCGGAAGGATGGGTTTGCAGTCGCCGCAAGTGGCTCTCGCGCTGCGCGAGATGGACCTGAGGCGGCCTCAGCAGGTTCCCGCGCGGCGGAAGATGGGTTTGCAGTCGCCGCAAGTGGTTCTCGCGCGGCCGTTGCCATTCCAAGGCATCGCTGCGATTGTGTCCTATTCTGCGTGTATTACACGATGGGTAAAGATACCGTCATGCAGCAGCACCAGCAGCACCAGCAGCACCAGCAGCACCAGCAGCACCAGCAGCACCAATCGCCGCAGTAGCTCGCGGGGCGAATCCGCCGGGTGCTATTGTCGCCCGACGTACTGCGAGATGAAATACCGCATGGCAATCGGCACAAGTGCCTCATGCGCTTTTTCACCGCTGCCAGTATCAATGACCAGTGCGATCGTGCTACCGGTAGTATTCTTCGCGCATTGGTAAGCAAAATTTCGCAGCGGTGCGGCGGGCAAATGGGATGGGCAGTGACTGGGGCGCAGACCCAGGGTCGCGTAGACCTTGCCAAAGTCGAAGTGCGGGTCGTACTCCATGGGTTGGCGTGGATAAAAACCCGCGGTTTCTACGCTGTGCACAATGAGCGTGGGCACGTGGTTCTTGGCAAGTTCCGTGACTGCCTGCACGAAGCCCGAACCCACACAGGTGTCGAAGAACCCGACAGCAGCGGGTGAAAGAACAGCAACCTGATTGAGCCCCTGCCCACCGCAGCCCACTGCCCCAGAGTGCCCGAACACGTACACCCCCTTAGTACCAATCCCGGCCCCTTGCAGGATGCGTCGCACCTGCGCCATGAATTCCGCT
>CAZCNI010000252.1:0-4069 GCA_964499765.1 uncultured Polyangiaceae bacterium | reverse complement strand
CGCTCCCGAATGAGCGACCTTAGCGCAGAGAGCGGAATGTCTCTTGGCTGAGTCTTGAGCTCCTCTGAAATGATGAGGGCAAGAGTTACTTCGGTCTTGTCCTCTTTGCTTGCATTGTCGATGACCTGCACCTCCTCGCCAGCTCGAATGAGGTCTGCCAACTCAAGCAATGTTACGTATTTGCTGTCTGTGGTGTCGTAAAGTTTTCGGTTCGAATAGCGCTTGATCACACGCTTTCGCCCCGCTGCGGATTCGGCTGTACCGAACATTTCGCTCGAATCTGACATAGATTCCTTCAACGGTTCCCACCATATCTGCCTGCTTGAATCAGGTGGTGCAACCCATTCCCTCTTAGCTAATGGCCGCCCAGGGCCCTGGGCGAGCTGTGCTTGGGCTAGCCGCCAAACTCAGTCAAGAAGTGGCCAGAACGTTCGTCAGCGGGCTAGAGATGGCCCATGGTTTTCAAACCAACTTGGGCGATATTGGGGGCGGCAGCAACAATCAGCTGTTCGGACAATGGGCCCAATCACGACCTAATTAACCTGTCCGGAATCAGCCCGAAAGTTTTTGAATCGGGAGACACTCTACAGATTACTGGGTCCGGCTTTGCTGAAGGATCGCCAGCGCGGGTCAGTTTTCGTGGGGACATTCTCCGTGCGGGACAATCTGCCAGACGCGACGTTGAAGTTGTGGTTCGGACACAGGATACATCCAAGGACACCATCAGTTTTCAAGTCAACGATGAGCTGGAGCGCGCATTCAGCGGTACGGGAGATTCGGCCGCACACGCCTCATTCCAAGGAACTGTCACGCTATCCTTCGCAGCTGGTGCAGGCTCATTGGCGCCGGTTTCCGGCACCCTGCGTGGGGTCAACCTTGAGGTGATACCCAGGACGAGATCGGCACAAGCGGCAAACGAGCAGCAGAAGCTGGCTCAACAGGCGGTAAGTTTCCTTGGACTTGGGCTGACGGACGAGGGGACAACTGATTGTTGTACGGTCGCGAGCAGCCAAGGCCGGGCCCTACTCGCAGGAATCAAACCTGGCGATAGGCTCGTGCAATTCGATGGTGTTCCAGTGCGTTCATTATCGGATCTAATACCTGCCGGACGGCATCGTACGGCCAGTGTTTGGATACGCAGGGAAAACTCGACGCAACCAGTTGTTAGAAACATCGACGTACAGGGGTTCCGTTGGACCATACCGAGTGAGTTGGCACCTGCGTTTGCGGTGCTCGTGTTGGTTTTGGGGAGTTTTCTTGGCCTTGCTTCGCCCATTCGGAAAATCCTGACATCGCTTTGCATCACCGTGGCCAAAGTGTTCTCACGACCGTTCTCCCCACCCCATCTGCGCTCCGTTGTACGTAATGGATTCAGCATGCTGCGAGGCTATCTATCTGACTTGCCTCTGCCGGACTCTGCAGTGCTCAGAATCGCGCAAGTGTCGACCGTTATCGCTCTCGGGGGATTGTGTGCGTTATTGACGGTACGAGAGGAACTCGTTTCTGGAGAACTCGATTTGATTCTCTGGTGGCTCGTATCGAGTGTAGCGGTCTCGCTGGCTACATTCGTGTACGGCGTCTCGAGATTACAGGGTCGATTCATGTCGTCTGCAGGGCTCGCCGTGCAATCACTGGCTCATCAGCTCCCTCTATTCATGCTGATCGCGATCTCAATTCTGGTAACTCGTTCGTCCCGCATGGCGGATATCGTCCGTGCGCAGGGCCCTTGGCCCAATTCATGGCTCGTATTCCATGACCCGGCATTCACCGCGGTGAGCCTACTAGCGATGAGCGCACTCATTCCAGTGGCAGACGGGGCAATGCCGACTGAGAATACCGCGGTTGTTGCGGCGTCGACAGTTCTGCACAAACGTGCCCACCTTCCTGCCGCGATGCTTCTGACGTTCCTAACAAACAAGGTACATTTGTGGCTACAGTCAATCCTGCTAGTGGTTCTGCTCTTCGGTGGTTGGGCGGTTCCGTTTGATGCCGGGTACATCAATCAAGCTCGCGGGCTTTGGCTGTTCGTGCCGACAATGGTCCTGCTCATCAAGGCTTGGAGCATATGTTCCGTGCTGTCATTTGCTCGGACGCTATTTTGCTCGATAACCTATCGACATTCTACACCGTGGGCTTTGAAGTTCGGGGCGTTGCTGAGCCTACTTTTTGGTTTCCTTGTGCTGCTGTGGGTGTCAGGGCTTCGTCATTGGTCACTGCAATGGGTTGACGCTGCGATGCGCTGGGCCATGTTGAGTCTTGTCGTCGTGTTACTGCTGACCTTCGGCTTCCGTACACGCGGTCGAATTGGTACGAGATTTCGAACACCTTTGGAGAACTACTGGATGTAACGGTTGACGTGTCGCGCGTGATGACGCGACGGCTTGACGTATGGACCGGCGCGTGCACGAAAAATGCCCCAAATTCACGCACGAATTTGGAGCATAGTCCGGAGTGGGTTTGAATTGTTTTGGGCGGGCGACGTCAGGCGGCCTGACGAGAAATAAGGGCGCGTAGACGCTTCATGGCGCGGGAATGTAGCTGGGAGATTCTCGGCTCGCTTACGCCCAATTGAAGCCCGAGATCCTTGAATTTAATACCCTTGAAATAGTGCATTGAGACGATGTGACGTTCTCGATCGGGAAGCTGTTCTACTGCGCGCGCAAGTGCTTCTCCAACAAATTTCTGGTGAACAGCTGACTCACTACTGGCACCTTCACTCGAGCCGAGCGCGCGGCCTTGTTCCCACTCGCTCACGTCTTCTAAGCGAACGACCGAAGGCGGCGCAATTGACGTGTTGCCAGACTCGTGGGCTTCGGCGGCAGCGGCGCGCGCTCGACGCGGCAACCAGTCCTGAGCGCGAAGCTCATCGAGAATCGCTCCTCGAATCCGAACGCGCACGTACCATTCGAAACTCTCGTCGCACTGACCGTTCTGTCGTCGAATAGCATCCCAAAGGCCACTCATGCCAGCGGCGATTAGATCATCGCGTAGAACATTTCGTGGCAATTTGCGCTGAAAGCCACCCACAATCTGTCGTACGAGTGGTGCGTATTCTTGTAGCAATTGAGCTGAGCGAAGGTCTTCAACGCTCTTCTGGCGAGCTAGCTGCTTTCTAGCTCTCCTTACGGCGATGCGCGTCTCACTGGGGCGCAATACGGCTCGACTGGTTTCGCGGCGTCGAGTTGGCCGTGGCACTACCGACGGCCGCGGTACCGTGGAATGACGTTGGGGGCGTTCCTCAGGTACGACCAACCAATTTGGAAAACCGAAACTACCTTCCCCGAGAACAGCCTGCTTAGGAGCTACCTCGGTACCCTTGTCTGCCTTCTGTCGTAGCGCCTGAATATTCATTAGCCGTCCTCCGAACTTCGCGCAACGTCAGCAATCCATGTGCCACCGAGCGCAAGTGGCGGTTATCGCGCCCTTTGCCGGAGAAGGCCTGTCATGGGCAGGTCAACCAGAACCCACGAAGGGAAGAGTGGTTATTGCGCCAACATGACTCTGTCACCGAGCCGGAATGCTCGAATCGCGAAGGATTTGGCACACAGGTCCCTTAAGTTTTCTGGAGGGTGGTTGAGTGCAGCGAATCCGAGTCGGGGTACACGAGGACCCAGTTGGCAGGCTGTCGACGGCATCCCGACCTCTTACCCTCAATTTTCGGGTGAACTCTTATGGGTGATCCGTGACTCGCTCCGCATTCGGCCAACCAAATGGCGGCGAGTTCGTTACCAATAGCGCTGATCGACCGGGTATTTTGGTACCTACCGGAGCTCCACCGCGGTTCATGCGGGAGCGAACGACCGGTCTATTCGTCACCCCAAGCATCCGGTAATTTGTAGTCCTTCCAGTCAAGGTGCGACGATGGCCTTGGTACCCAAGCGCGTCGAGGAACGATGGGTGAAGGCAAGAACCTAGTCGGTGTAGATATCGGAACAAGCTCCATCAAAGTTTGTGAACTTAAAGATGGACGACGAGGACTAAGTCTCGTGCGGTTTGGCTATGCCCCACTACCACCCCAAGCGATTGTGGATGGGCAAGTGATGGACGCGACCTCAGTCATCTCCACGTT
>CAZCNI010000251.1:0-4092 GCA_964499765.1 uncultured Polyangiaceae bacterium | reverse complement strand
GGGGTGCGGCCGCCGCTTCGTTAGTCGACCGATTGCCGTCGGAGACTTCGCGGAGCCAATTGGGCTCTTCAATATCCGCGGTTGTTCTCTGGGGCTCGCTGACAAAGCTGGCTGCGGCCAAGGCTAGTCACCTGCCTCGCCAAGCGCGACCCGCGACATCGCATAACACCTCCCGTTCGTCGCATGCTCACGGCGCGTATGCGGCTGTCGCGCAAAGCACGAGCCATTGCGGGTCGTTGACTTCCGAGGTCTATTGCCCTGGCGCCCCGAACGAGTCCACGGAACAATCGGAAGGGACAGCTGAAGATCATTGTGGTCACATTTTGCGAACCGCCCTTCGCAAGCTGCAAAAATGCACCTCCGTGTTAGCCGCAGCTCCACTTCTTGCGGGAACCATTCAGTTCAATTCCGTACGCTAATTATCAAGTCGCCTTGCAGTCTACCGACTTGACGCCGCAGTTAGGCCAATCGCCACACCTTAGTGTCTACGGTCCAACAACACTCTTGAGGGCGCGAGGAAATCATCCGAGCAAAGCGGCCTAGAAATTGCTGATAGGCGCGGACAACTCAAAGGAGAAGAATGAAAACACTAATCATAGCTCTCACGTGCTCTCTCATTGCAGCTGCCTGTGGTAGCTCAAGCACTCGGCCGGCACACGACGCAACCTCGGGCCCGGAGGCTACCGCTAGTACCCAAAGCAATACCGCCGCCGCCGCGCAGCCCGCTCTCGCGACTTCGCAGTCCGCCTACGCGACAGCGGACACTACGGTTGAAACGAGGGCCATGCCCGACAAGAGAGCCAATGGCGCATCCCCGTACGCTAACAAGAAGCCTGTAACTACCGCCATCGAGGCGAATCCGGGCGTGGCCGACGAGACGAAGAACGCGGACAACACCAAGACAAACACTCGAGATCGCCACAATTCCCTCACTCCAATGGATCAAGGGAATAGCGCGGCGGAGACGAAGATTACTGCCAATATCCGCAAGGGGATCATCGGGGAAAAGGACGTTTCATTCACCGGCAAGAACGTGAAAATAATCACCGTCGGTACCAGGGTGACGCTCCGGGGGCCCGTAAAGGACGATAAGGAAAGGGCTGTGATTGAGGGCATTGCTAAACGCACCGCGGGCGTAAGCGACGTCGACAATCAACTAGAAATTAGCAACTGATTCGAGTTCAAGAAGGAAAGAGGACCGTTATGAAAAAAGCAGTAATGTGTATCGTTCAGAATCAGACTCAGGCCAATGCTATCGTTGGAAACCTTCAGAAGGCTGGCTTTTCCAGCAACGACATCTCCGTTCTGTTCCCAGACAAGGAGGGTACGAAAGATTTCGCTCACGAGCACAATACAAAGGCACCGGAAGGTGCAGTCGCAGGCGCCGGGGCTGGTGGAGTTCTCGGCGGTACTATAGGACTCCTAGCTGGTATCGGTGCCCTCGCCATTCCTGGGCTTGGACCATTCATTGCAGCCGGTCCGCTGCTCGCAGCTCTCAGCGGCGTCGCAGCAGGAGCAACAGTAGGCGGTATAACGGGTGCGCTCATTGGCTTCGGCATTCCAGAAATTGAAGCCAAGCGCTACGAGGGCAAAATCAAGAGTGGAAACATCTTAATCTCCGTTCACACCGAAAAGAGTGACGAACAGAAGCGGGCCGAGGAGATTTTCAAGACGGCGCATGCCGATGACATCTGCTCAACGAGCGAAGCGAGCGTTCCAAAGGCGAAGGAATCACACCACCACGCCTAGCTCGACTCGACGGGGGGCTCCCTTGGCGAAGGTAGCCCCCCGCTTCGTCGTGTCGCCTTTCCAAACCGCTCCGACATCCAAGACGCCACCCCCGCACCCATGACTCGAAACCGCCAGGAGAGCAACCGTGAAGAACGACAAGAGCCGCCCCGCACGACGGGAAAATCCCGAAGTCACCATTAGCAGCAAAGGCCAGCCTCAATCCGGCAACGCGGGCGAGCTTCATCAGGTTGCTGATAGCGAGCATGACCCGCTAACGACCAATCAAGGCATTAGGATTTCGGACAATCAAAATTCGCTCACGTCCAACACTCGTGGCCCCGTTCTGTTGGAAGACTTCGTCCTGCGGGAGAAGATCACGCACTTTGATCACGAGCGGATACCTGAACGGATTGTGCACGCCCGCGGCACCGGTGCGCACGGATTCTTCGAGCTCACGGAATCGCTGGCGAAATATACGACCGCGACGATCCTCACCGAAATGGGCATCAAGACGCCCCTATTCACGCGGATCTCGACAGTAGCCGGTGGCGCCGGCTCAGTGGACACACCGCGCGACGTGCGAGGCTTTGCGGTCAAGTTCTACACTAAGGAAGGCAATTGGGACATCGTCGGGAACAACATCCCCGTGTTCTTCATTCAAGACGCCATCAAGTTTCCCGACCTCATTCACGCCGTAAAGATGGAACCTGACAGCGGGTTTCCTCAATCTGCCACGGCGCACGACAACTTTTGGGACTTCATTTCGCTCACTCCGGAGTCCATGCACACAGTGATGTGGATCATGTCCGACCGAACCCTCCCACGTTCACTGCGGATGATCGAAGGCTTCGGCGTCCATAGCTTTCGGCTTATCAACGCTGCCGGCGAGTCGACCTTCGTGAAGTTCCACTTTCGTCCCAAACTTGGGCTGCAATCAACGATCTGGGACGAGACAATGAAAATTGCCGGCGCCGATCCCGACTTTCACCGACGTGATATGTTCGACGCGATTCAGGCAGGCCAGTTCCCCGAGTGGGAATTTGCCGTGCAGCTCTTTACCCAGGAAGAGGCCGATGGTTTTCCGTTCGATCATCTGGATGCGACGAAACTCATTCCAGAGGAGTTGGTGCCTCTAAGGGTGATCGGCCGAATGGTTCTCGATCGTTGGCCGGACAATTTCTTCGCCGAGACCGAGCAAGTAGCCTTTTGTCCAGCGAATGTCGTGCCAGGAATTGATTTTTCTAACGACCCGCTTTTACAAGGTCGCTTATTCTCTTACCTCGATACTCAGCTCTCACGCCTGGGCTCGCCGAACTTTCATCAAATCCCGGTAAACGCGGCCAAGTGCCCGTTCGCCAATCATCAGCGCGACGGGCATATGCAGATGCAGCAACAACGAGGCGGCGTCAATTATGAGCCGAGTACCCTGTCCAAGGACTCGCCACGTGAGACGCCGAGCCAAGGCTTCCGTAGCGCGTCGGTCAAAGATAGTGGCGAGAAGGCGCGCATCCGCCCGGAAAGTTTCGCCGATCACTACTCGCAGGCGCGACTCTTCTATCTTAGCCAGACAACGTACGAGCAGGCACATATTGCATCAGCACTTGTCTTCGAACTTTCAAAGGTTGCGCATTCCCATATCTGCGAAGCGATGGTCGGACACTTGCGTCACATCGAAGAGGGTCTCGCCAAGCGCGTAGCCGAGGGTCTCGGGATGGGCAAGGTCCCGAACGCACCGGCCACCGCCGTCCCCGTGACGGATATGAAGACCTCTGCGGCGCTGCAAATCATCGGAAAAATGAAAGACACACTCGAGGGTCGGACGGTGGGGATTCTCGTCGCGGATGGATCGGACGGAGACGCCATCAACGCCGCAAAGAAAGCCGCGACCGACGCTGGGGCGAGGGTAAAGATCGTGGCACCCAAGGTGGGAACCACTAAGCTTGCTGATGGCTCAATGCTGAAAGCCGATGGCCAACTCGCAGGGACACCTTCCGTCCTATTTGACGCAGTCGCGGTGATCCTCTCCGAGACAGGCGCTAAGATGCTCTCCAAAGAGTCGGCCGCCGTCGATTTCGTGCGCGACGCCTTCGGGCATCTCAAGGCAATTGGCGTCGACCGTGGCGGTCAGCTGCTCTTGGACAGCGCCCTCGTCAAGAACGACGCCGGCGTTTGCGATATCTCTGACACTAGGGCATTCATCGCCGCCGCGAAGACGCGGCAGTGGGGTCGTGAAGCGTCGGTTCGAACGTTGGCGTGATATCTTGCTTGAACCGACTTGGCGTTTGGCACCTCGCCTGCGTCCAATCATACTGCTGCCGTTCACTGCTGCTGCACAACGCTTCCCTCCGTTCGCCGTTGACA
>CAZCNI010000250.1:0-4096 GCA_964499765.1 uncultured Polyangiaceae bacterium | reverse complement strand
GGTCGAGCAGAAGCACGGTTGCATTGTCGGGCATGAGCTCGACGGCAGAGAAGTTGGCACCGCTGATGGGCGCCGGATGAGGAACGCGAGTCATGATTGCGTGGCCTCTTAGCTCGACTCTAGGAGGCGTACCAGGATCTGATTGACGAGTTTTGGATCGGCTGAGCCGCCTGAGGCTTTCATTACTTGACCAACCAGAAACCCAAGGACTCCCTTTTTGCCGGCGCGATACTGGTCCGCTTGAGCCGGGTTCTTTGCGACAACGTCCGCGCAAATGGGCTCGAGGCTGCCCGCGTCGCTGACCACGCGCATGCCGCGCTGTTGCACGATGTCTTGCGGTCGTAGCGCGGTGTTCTCCAGGGCAAGGTGCACTTCTTTGGCTTGCTTGCCGCTGATGACGCCGGTCTCCACCAGGTCGAGGAGCTCTGCCACTTGAGCGGGCGTCACGGTAAACTTCGCCTCTTGGCCATGGGTGGACGCGCCGCGCATCACTTCGGTGAGCATGTAGTTGGCCACTTTGACGGGGTGATTGAACTTGGCGCACACCGCATCGAAGTATGCAACGAACTCGGGATGTTGCGTCAGCGTAGCAGCGGCTTGCGCTGAGAGACCCAGGTCATTGGTGAAGTTGTGGCGCAGTTGCGTAGGCGAGCGTCCAATGTGAGCCCGCTCTTGTTCGATGAGCGACGGCGGCAGAACCAACGGTGGCAAGTCGGGCTCGGGGAAGTAGCGGTAGTCGTGCGCTTCTTCTTTTGAGCGCAGCGTGTGGGTTGCGCCAGTATCCGGATCAAATGAGCGCGTTTCTTGAACGACCTTGCCGCCTGAATCAATGATTGCTGTCTGCCGCGCCACCTCTGAATCAATGGCGCGCTGCACGAACTTGAAGCTATTGAGGTTCTTCAACTCGGCGCGCGTGCCGAGCTTCTCTTGTCCAACGGGGCGAATCGAGACGTTGGCATCGCACCGGAGACTGCCTTCTTCCAAGTTGCCGTCGTTGGCGCGAAGGAACAACAGGACATCGCGCAGGGTGCGCATGTAAGCCGCTGCATCGGCGCTCGAGCGGATGTCGGGCTCGCTGACGATTTCAACCAGCGGCGTGCAGGCCCGATTCAAGTCCACGATGGAATCGCCGCCCATGCCATGCAGGTTCTTGCCGGCGTCTTCCTCCATGTGGATCCGATGGATGCGGATGCGACGCGTGCCCGTGTCGGTCTCGATATCAAGATGGCCTTCGGTTGCCAGTGGGTTCTCGTACTGGCTGATTTGGTAACCCTTGGGCAAGTCCGGGTAAAAGTAGTTTTTGCGGGCAAAGATGCTGGTCGCGTGCACCGTGCACCCCAGCGCCAGCGCTGCGCGCACGGCAAGGCGCACGGCATTTTCGTTGAGAACCGGCAATGCTCCTGGCAAACCGAGGCACACAGGGCAAACATTGCTATTCGGATGCTGACCGAATTGCGTCGAACAACCGCAGAATAGCTTACTGCGTGTCAGCAGCTGGGCATGAACCTCGAGACCAATAACCACTTCATAACGCGGAGACACCGCTGACACATACCCGCTCGGCTCCCACGCTTCAACCCGTGATCGGCCGGCACGGGCTCCGTCCGCATTTTGCAGGGCTAATCCTACGCGATCACGTCTCAGTAAGCGCGGCTGGAAAGCCTCGTTGAGAGCAAGGCGGAGTGACGACGCAGCTATCGACGAGGATCTCCAGCCGTCCTTTAGAACGCTGTTTAGGTGGAGTGGTGCTCTCGATCGATGCCGGGGAAAGATGGATCACCCGGTTCATGCCGGGGGTTGGCAGTTACACCCGAACCGTCGCGACCGACGAATTTCAGCAGCTGCTCCTTGTCGTAGATGAACTGGTCGCGGGAATCGTACGGTACGGCGTGCATCCCCGTGTCCATGCGAATTGCGTCACAGGGGCAGGCCTCAACGCAGAATCCACAGAAGATGCAGCGCAGTTCATCGATGACGAAGCGCACGGGAAACCGTTCGTAACCGTGGCGCTTGTCGCCTTCTGGATATTCTGCAGGCTCGATATAAATGCACTGCGCAGGACAAGCCGTGGAGCAGCAGAGGCAGGCCACACACCGAGGCGAGCCGTCTTCGCGATGCATCAAGCGATGCAAGCCGCGAAACCGCTCAGAGTAAGGTCGCCTTTGCTCGGGGTAACTCAGAACGTTGATGCCCTCGTTGATGGACTCGAGCACCGGGTCAGGTCTTTGCCCCAGTACCCATTCTTTGGTGTTGTGGACGAAGTGGCTCACGGTCAGCGCGAGACCCTTGGCGATCTCTGGAATGTACGCCTGTACCTGAACGGAACGATCCGGACGAACTACAGGTCTACCTACGATTTTGCGGGGTCCGAGGGCTTGGGTTTCCATCTTCATGCTCCCATGCGGCGACTGCGCAGACCGCCCGTTTGTTCGACATAGTTTGCGATGCTCGTCAGCGTGAAGCGTCGGTGGTGCGCAGGCTTCAGAAGTTCAACGCCCAATGCCACCAACGTCCAGAGACCGGCTCCGGCCACCAGCACCTGAGTCAAGTTGCCAGCCAATTGGAACGCCTCGCTAGACCCGAGGTTGGCAACTTGCACCAGTCTCACTACGACGGCAGTCACGAAGATATTGCCAATCGAGACCGGCAGCAGAATCTGCCAACCGAGTTTCATCAGCTGATCGTATCGGAAACGCGGCACCGTCCAACGCACCATCAGTTGAACCCAACAAAGCAGCAGAGTCTTACCGACGAAAGCCGCCACACTGAGCAGAACGACGACGATCTGTGGCAGGGCGAATTGCCAGTAAACGGTCTTGCCAAAAGTAATGTTTATCCCTTGGTGGTCAATGAACGGCAAGTGCCAGCCACCGAAGAAGAGCGCCACCATGAAGGCCGAAGACGTGACCACCGTAATGTATTCGGCAAAGTAGAACATGGCGAACTTCATGCCCGAGTACTCGGTGAAGTAACCGGCCACGATCTCACTTTCACCCTCGGGCAAATCGAACGGAATTCGCTTGGATTCTGCCACTGCTGCCGCAAAGAAGAGCAGGAACGCCAGCGGCTGCACGAAGATGCCCCAAGCGTGACTCGTCTGCCAATTCACCATCTCGTCCATCCGCATCGTTCCGTAGATCATGAGCGCGCCAATCAGCGTCAGACCCATGGTCACTTCGTACGACACCATCTGGCTCGCGGCGCGTAGCCCCCCGAGGAGGCTGAACTTGTTGTTACTCGCCCAACCCGCCAGCGCCGCCCCAATGACGCCCGTACCGCCGAGCGCGAAATAGTAGAGCACGCCAGCGTCGATATCGAGAACCTGAAGCTTGACCGTAGTTGCCGCACAAGTTGCAGGCGCGGTGCTGAATAGATCGGACAGCAGCGATGCCGAACCAAAGCAAAGGTCCGTACCAAACGGCACGATGGCTATCACCACCAACACGGGAAAGAATGCAATGAATGGGGCCAGTGCGTGCACTAACTGGTCGGCAGAGGGAGGCACCAGATCCTCTTTGAGGATCATCTTGATGCCGTCGGCCACCGGGTGCAGGAGTCCTGCCAGACGCAGGCCCACTTTAGGTGACTTCGAAAGCTGGAATGCCGCGTAGAGCGCGCCTCCTAACACGGCCACCGCAAATACCATGGGCCCCGAGCTAGCCCCGATCGCGCTGATGACCTTTGCCTCATCGGTTCCGTAGAAAAGCACGAACGCGACAGTGGTCGCCACGTGCGTCATCAGGCCCCAGAACAGAATCCAACGCGGGTCACCAAGAACGACAACGAAGCGGTCAAAGGCATTGGTAATGCCGCGCACGCGCACTCTGCCCCCAATCACGAACAACGTGATCCAGATGGTTGCGATCGCCATTTGAGTAAAGGCGAACCCAACGAAAAGGCTCGTGTCACCCTCCAGCTTGTTGAACCCAGCCCAGGCGAGGGCGCCGGCAGCCGTGGCCACAGCCGGCAGCATGATCAAAAGGGCCGCCAGTTTGCCGGGCATGAAGATAACGGCTCGATTGGGCCCTACCCGGTCTTGAATCATGGCGCCCTGGCGGCGGTCTGCCCAAGTCAGCACGACTGCTACCGTCATGGA
>CAZCNI010000249.1:0-4097 GCA_964499765.1 uncultured Polyangiaceae bacterium | reverse complement strand
TATTCGGCGTGGTGATGGAACGCGATGTTCCAGGCGTTGTTCTCGACGCAATCGGAATCCAGGGAGCTCGCCTACGGTTTCTTGACCAGCAAGATGATGCTCACTACGCGACTCAACTCAAATGGAGAAACCCGGATCTGGTAATCTACGAGTTTGGCGCTAATGAAAGCGCTGATGGGCTCGCCTATTCGCTCAAGGATTTCCACGACACGATGAAGGCCGTAGTCGTCCAACAGCAGTCCGCCATTCCTGAATCGAGTTGTCTCGTGATTGGTGCAATGGACCGGGCGACGCGAAAAGGCGATACGGTGACCAGTTCGAGCTTCATACCCATGCTCGTCGCCGAGCAGCGGGCTGTCGCACAAGAAGTGGGCTGTGCGTTCTTCGATACCTATCAGGCCATGGGGGGCCCGGGGTCAATGCCGCGCTGGGTGCGCAGAGGCCTCGGTCAGGCTGATCTGACGCATCCAACGGCCGTGGGAGCTGACCTCATCGGAACCTGGATCTATCGAGCGCTCATGGAACGTTGGCAGTAGCGGGCGCCGCTTGTTGCGCTCCGTTGAGCAACAGCTCCCCCAATTGCGCGCCCAGCGTGCGATATCCTGCCTGGGTCAAATGGACACCATCGGGTGTTGCAAGCACAGGTGCCGCGTGCAGCCACTCACTGAAACCTGAGGCGCCTCCCATTGTCTGGTATGAGCTGAAATATGCGCACCCTTGTTGCTCTGCGACACGCCGCTCCATTTCGTCGATCGCACTGACTCTTTGTTCCGCGACTTCCCCGCCCCGGCCCACGTCCGTGGGACCCGCCAGCAAGCACTCGACATCCGGCACCGCTGCGCGAATTCGAGCAAGCAGTCGAATGATCTCTGACTCATAGCGAGCAGGTCTCACCTCGTCGAACACCTCATTGGTACCGTAGGCAACAACCGCTAGCGCGGGATGCCGATACGCGACCAATGCTTTCCAAGTCTCCTCTTCCCATGCCAGCGGGGTCGCAAAACGCGCACCATTGATTCCGAGCACGTCCACAACCAGTCCCGGAGCGCCGGTTTCGGCAATCAGACCAAACAGCTCGGGGTTGCCCCGCACGCTTTTGACCTGAAGCAGTGTCTGGGTCGGAGCTTTGAATTCGAACAGGCGAACACCGTGCGGAAAACTTACGCCGGGTCGTTCGACGACCTCGAGTTGCTTGCCAGCAAAGCTGACCGTAACCCGATCCAAGGGGCGTTGATAGCGGTAGAGCAACTGACAGTTGAGGTCAGCGGCTGCTGCCGGCGTGTCGAATTTAATGATTACTTCGAGCGACTTTTCGTGACTAGTGGCGCGAAAACCAGCAAGTCCAAAAACGCCATCATCTTCGAGACTGCGTTTTGCTGGCGGATGTGGCGCAATATCGAAACTCGGGTCCGACGATATTTTCGCCCCATGCTGGCGCTGGGAGGTAAGCCCCAAAGGCAAGTAACCGGGCCCCCCCGACGGTACCTGCTTGAGCAACGACTGCTCCACCGTTACAGGCCAAGTAACTCCGGCCGTGTGCGAGTCACCCAGCCACAACACGCGCAGCGGCTGTTCCAGCTGCTTTTCATGCAGCCGCATGAGCAGAGTCCGAAAACCATCGAGGGACTTCTGCGTAGCCGCAGTCGGCGCAGACACAGCCGGCGTAGATTCAGTCGACGTAGATTCAGTCGGCGCAGACATAGCCGACGCAGCCGGCGCAACGAAAGTCGGCGCTTGCTCCTTGCTTGCGGATGAGCTGCTGGGCGCCGCAGTCGCCGTTTTTGTTGGTCGTTGCGGCACTTGACCACAGGTCATGGCCGTAGCCAAACACGCAACGGCAACACCGAATCCCAAAGCCGTATCGAGGTCCTTGGTGTCCAATCGAGCGCGCTTCGGTTCAGAAGGGGAACTCGTCGTCACCACCACGATCCCCGCCAATACCCGGTTCATCATAGCCGGCCGCAGGTGGCGCTGACTCGTCGAACTCGGAACTGCCTTCGCGAGACGGGCCACCACGAGCAGCACCGCCGCCACCGCCACCGCCACCACAGAGCACGATGTTCAGCGCATTGACTTCGGTCTTGTACCGCTTGTTCCCATCGCGGTCTTCATAACTCGACGTCCGCAGTGATCCCTCTACGAAAAGCCTGGAGCCCTTGTTCAAGATCTTGCCGAGAGCTTCGGCACGCTTGCCCCAAACCACGACGTTGTGCCATTCGGTTCGCTCTTGGCGAACGCGATTGCGATCCAAGTAGCTCTCGCTGGTAGCAAGACGGAACTTGAGCACCGCCTGTCCGCCGGTTGTCGAGCGGAGCTCAGGATCAGCTCCCAAGTTTCCGAGCAACATGACGCGATTCAAACCTTCAGCCATTCTGCGCTCCTCATTGCTAGTAGTGTTGGGCGAACGGTGAGCTATTGCCGTAAGTGACACGGGCGTCAAGCGAAGAGGCTAATCGCCCAAGGAAACTACGGAACCCAAGCACCGGCGTCGCCGTCGGAATTGTCGATTTCGTGATGCATAGCCGCATCCGGGTCGTCGGTCCCTCGCGACAGGCGGACCATCGCCGTAACGACCTCCTCACGCAGCTGGAGCAGCGATTCGCGAATATCCCGCACGGCAACCATCGCGGCATCGCCTGTGGGCGTTGGTTCTTGGCCCAGTTGCTGAAGTTTCTTTCTGGCACCCGCAATCGTGAAACCTTGCGTGTAGAGTAACTCACGAACACGCACTAGTTTCTCGACGTCTTTACGCGAGTACACTCGTTGCCCTGAGCGAGATTTTTGCGGCCTAATGGAACGAAACTCCGTTTCCCAGTAGCGCAACACATGAGTCTCGACTCCAACAATCTCCGCAACTTCCCCGATGCGGTAATAGAGTTTGAGTGGTTGGAGCGGTGAGTTAGGCAGCATTAGCCGCTATTCTTGCGAAACAGAACTTCGACGCATTGCGGGCGGCCGCTCAGCATAGACAGCTGCGGCAAGCCCCGGTCCCGTGGCAGGCACAGGTTCAATCTCATCATTAAGCGCTTGCTTGAGTAACTGGCTTGCCTTGAAGCTCAGAACTCGGCGCTCGGTAATCACGATCGGATCACCTGTTTGAGGATTGCGCCCTTGACGCTGCCGCTTGTCGCGAAGGACAAAATTGCCGAAACCAGAAATCTTGATCTTTTCCCCGCGACCCAGCGTTTCCTTCATGGTCTCAAAAACGAGATCCACGAGATCTGCAGCCTCTTTCTTTGAGAAGCCACCAAGCTGGTCATGGACGGTTTGGACTATGTCAGCTTTAGTCATTGGATCCCCTCGATTGAGTCCAAGTGGGGCTGTCCCACCAAAAATCTAGCTGTCCGACCAGGACACATTGCAATCGTACGCCGAAGACTCAGAAAGTCCATAGCCTTCGGGTATTTCGACACGCAAGCCCTGCAACCATCCCGCAGGCCTATTTCTGCTCGACCGGTGCTATACGACACGCTCAACTATCAGCAACAGGTGCCAAGACCTGACGCCTGGCTTGCGTCTGCTCGCCAATGAGACGGCCCGCAACGTAGAAGTAGCCTGTCATGAACAGAGCCGCGAACGGCAAGGCAACCCAGTGGTTCGTCTCAATGGCAACGACAACACTAGTACCACTGAGGGCACCCAGGAGCAGTTCTGGAATTGGCCACTTTGCGGCTTGGTGATAGCGGGAAGCGTCTTTTCCACGTTTCGGGGTTCGAACGAACTCCCCGGCCATGGTCCGCATCCCTTCGATTACGGCCCGGGTCAAAAAGGGTGACAGCCCGGCCCCCAGAGCAATGAGCGTCGGCATTTCACGCACCGCGTGCCAAATGCTCCGCCCCTGTGCCCGTTCGGCCATGGCGTAGAACGTCACCAGTGACCCTGTGGCCCCCACGCAGAGAGGCAGGTCAATGGTGAGCATGGTCGTCATGTCCGTGGCTGGCATCAGGATGAGCGCCGGTAAGAGCAGAACGCTCAACAGCAGCATCAAGGGGTAGGCGAAATGCGGCAGCATGTGAAAAGCCGCCTCAAGGCGCATTCGAAGACTGAGTCGCGAGGCAAACACACGGGGGAGCAATTTGCGAGCAGTTTGAACTGTC
>CAZCNI010000248.1:0-4109 GCA_964499765.1 uncultured Polyangiaceae bacterium | reverse complement strand
CGGCCGTGCCTTGCATCGGCTCAATCAAGACTGCCGCTAGGTTTCCCGAGGTTTCCAGGTTGAGCTTGTCGCGCAAAAACTCGACGCAGAGCAGGCCGCACTTCGGGTAAGTGGTGCGAAATGGACAGCGCCCACAGTCCGCGTATGGAGATAAGTACGATGCAGGAGCTAGCGGACCGAGGCCCCATTTGAAGGAAGAACCCATCTGAGCAAGGCTGCCGGTGGTCTTTCCGTGAAAGCCGCCCCAGAATGATAGAACCTCGGACTTCCCCGTGTAGGCACGCGCCAGCCGAATTGCGCTCTCGACCGCCTCCGAACCTCCTGAATACAGTTGAATCCGGTCTAGTTCTCCGGGGAGCGTGTCCCCGATCGCTTCGAGCGCCGACACCCGTGCCTCGGTCGTGAACGAACCAACGTGCACCAAAGCCAATTGGCGCGAAACGGCGGCCACATACCGAGGATGCGCATACCCAAGAGCAGCCACGCAAATCCCAGCGGCTAGGTCGAGAAAAGTATTGCCGTCTACATCACGCAGCTCGCTGCCGCTGCCTGACTCGATGACAATACCAGCGTAGGAGGCAATTGCCTGCGATCCGGGAGCGAGCCATTGGGCCTCGCGCTGGCGCAAGGCAACGGATCGCGGACCTGGCAATGGGCCTACTACTCGCAAGTGCTTTTTGGCACTTTCACTTATTTGCATTGTTGCGGAAGTCAATTGGGTGGTCCTCAGCGACTGAACCGCGGGCCTCGACCCGATTGGGCCAACATTCGCCGTGTCTTGCTGGTCAGTTGCGCGGCGGCAATGTTTGCTAAAACTCCGACGAATGCAACGGCAATCACCGTAATAGGTCTTGCGGAGGACACGAATGGAACCCGAATGTATGGGCCAACCGCCAGCCCGAGGCCGATGTACACGAGGCGCTCGTGCCGCCGCATCAACCCACCGGGCACATTGAGCTGCATCGATTCCGCCTTTGCTCGCACATAGCTAATCAGCGAGCAGCCAATGATCGTCAAGAGCATTACGCACAGAGCAAGGACATCTTGCCGATAGTAAACGGCCAGACCGACTAGCGGCATCGCATCGGCATACCGATCGACAACCGCGTCGAATACCTCGCCGCTGTCGGAACAAGTAGCCCGACGACGCGCAACGATGCCGTCAATTGCGTCACAAGCTGAGCCGAGCGCCAACAGCAGTGCAGCCCAATCGAAGTGGCCCGTTGCTGCCAGCGGCACAGTGCCAAATGTAAGCACTAGAGATGTCCATGTTACCGCGTCCGGAGAGATGCCTGCCGTATCAACCACGGCCCCCACGCAACGCAATGCCCAGTGCCCCGCCTCCATCGGAAAAGAGCCGAGCAAAGCCGTTGGATGCTCTCGCTGCACGCGCGGATCCGTCGCTCTTCCAAGCAACGCGACCCGCGCGCCATACGCAATGAAGACAACCGGAATCGTCAGCGCAATCAGCCACAGAGGGCCCAGCGGTAGGGGCACTATCCAATTCATGGGCGTGATGCGATTTCGACAGCGTATGCTTGCGGAGCGCGTTGAGGCCTTTCAGCATCTAATGACCTGAACAAAGTAGCCGCGTCGCGGATCAACAACTCTCGGGCCCCTTGTTGGGCTGATTCGTACGCAGTGTGAATGGTCGCCATGCACATGACCGCGTCAATTGTATCCGGACTAATCCAGCGCCCGGTTTCGATCGCGTCACTGAAGTCGTCCAGCAGACTGCTGAACCATTCCCGATGGCTCGCATCCATCCAATGGGATGGCACGATATTGGGACTGAAGGTCGTCGAGTCACCATGGGTTCCGGCAGATTTCGGCACCGTGGTCGTAACTCGAACTTCGTCATCATCGACGAAGATTGCCCCGCGTTCACCGTGCAGCGTGTAGAGCACTTTACGCGCTCCAGCCGTCCAGGCCAGGTGCGCAGTCACGAGACCCGACGGAAACGTCAGCGTGCAGCTGAAATTGTCCTCAGTATCGTAGTTTCCCAGTGTTGTGGCTTTGGCCGTCACACTCGTTGGATAGGAACGCATCCATTCGAAAGCTAGGTAGAACGTGTGGCTCCCGTGATCCATTGCGATACCACCAGCCGAGTATTCCCTTTCCCTCCGCCAGTTCGGCCGCCATTCGGCTACACCCTTGGCGTGCGTTGGCCGAAATGTTTGCAGCGTGGCCAAACGAACCGGCCCAATCGTGTTCTGCGCCAGAACCGACCGAACGGCTTTTACGACCGGCGCATGACGATAGTTATGGCAGGGGAAAAGCACACGCTTTGCTCGTGCTGCGTGCTGCGCCATAGACTGTGCCTCTTCGAATGACGCTGCCAGGGGCTTCTCGCAGAGCACGTGCAGCCCTGCGTCCAAAGCAGCGTGCGCGATTTCTGCGTGCGCGTAAGGCGGCGTTGTGATGTCGACGAAGTCGAGCCTTCCTGCCTCGGCATCAAGCAGCTGGCGCCAACTTTCGTAGATTCGCGCACTTGGGTAGGCCCTCTGGGCAGCGGCACGCCGAGCCGCATTCAGGTCTGCGACGGCGACGATCTGAAAATCGCCCAGATCGCTACTACGGAGCTGGTAGCTGGGAGAATGGCCTCCCTCGGAGATGAAACCATAGCCAATACACGCACCTCTAAGCCTTCGTTTCACGGCATTGCCTTTCAGATGAGCTCCCAATCGCGCCGGAACCCGGCATGGGGGTGGCCACTTAGCGGACGAGTCAGACCCAAAGCAATCATCGCACCAAACGTTGGACTGCGACACTGCTGGCCCCAGCCACCACAAGGTTCCGAAACCACATAGATCCCGGGCTGTTGAATGTCAAACAGAAGACGTATCCATTCTAATGCCTACCAGACCCCATTGCAGCCAAAGTCGAACGCCTAGGCAAGTTCAGTCACTGCCCAGGCAGGCAGCTCGGAGGGCGCTGACCCCTCTAGCACCTTTCAGTCGATACCACGGCAGAGAGTTCTCATTCCACACATGCTGAAACGAGCTCACCCCTTCAGCGGCATTGAAGCGCTGCGCCACATGGACAATAGCATCGGGTTTGCTCGTCGGATTCGATCATGAGATGATTAGCATGAATCGATTCACGATTTACTTCATTCTATTGAAAACAAGACGCGCCCTTTATCATAGATGACACGTGCCCTGGGGCCACGCTTCGCAGATATCGTATTGTCCTCAAACAGGGCGTGAGGCTCGCTGAGCGACAGTAACAATGGCCATCGCTGGTTCGTGCCGCCAGAGTCAGTCCTTGTTGAAGTGCCGAATGTTTGCGCCAGCGCCGGCTCACAGTTCTGAATTGGGAAGACCATGGGTTCGCTCACTGCTTGCTCAGCTCACTATCTGATTACCTGGGCACCGGGCAAGCCAGCCGCGGCGATGTGGGCCGGTGCCGGCGATTGAGACCGCGGAGGCGATATCGATAACCCAGCCGACGGAAGGCCAATTCTCGGTCGTGACAAATGTCCGGAATCCCTCTGATTTGCGGACAGGTGTCCGCAGGCGCCGCCTGCCGGCGTTGGGTCTTCTTGCATCCATTCCGGCCAACACGTAAGTTCCGCGTCGCTGAGGCGGCTTGCAGGCGGCACTTCAAACCAGAAGCCGTTGGCAAGCTTTTCTAATGAAGGACCGCGAATGTCGAAAGTACTCATCATCGGAGCCGGTGGCGTCGGAAACGTCGTTGCTCACAAGTGTGCCCAAGTTCCTGAGGTGTTCGATAAGATCCTCTTGGCAAGTCGTACGCTGAATCGTTGCGAGGCAATTGCGGCGGACGTTGCTGCCCTTCAAGGCCGCAGCATCGACGTCGCACGAGTCGACGCTGACGATCTCGAACAGACCACGGGGTTGTTGAATGCTTTTCGTCCCGACGTGGTCATTAACGTCGCCCTGCCTTATCAGGACTTGCACATCATGGACGCGTGTTTGGCAGCACGCGTGCCCTATCTAGACACCGCAAACTATGAACCGAAGGACGTAGCGAAATTCGAGTACAAATGGCAGTGGGCCTACCAGGAGCGGTTTCGCGAAGCAGGCTTGATGGCTCTATTGGGTTCTGGATTCGACCCCGGTGTCACCAATGTGTTCTGCGCCTAT
>CAZCNI010000247.1:0-4155 GCA_964499765.1 uncultured Polyangiaceae bacterium | reverse complement strand
CCCACAATTCATCCCGAAGCTCCGCTCACCGTCGATGAGCTACGCGACGCGTGGTTGGTTCTAAGTGCGGAGGAAAGATTCGAAGGCTTTCTTGCGCTTGACCGCGAATCGGCTGACGACTTCTTCCTCGGGCTCCCGGCGCATGATCAAGCCGTGATGCTCCGGACCATGCCGCAGGCCGAACGACGCTTGTGGTTTCACCTGCTGCCACCCGACGACGCAGCTGACGTGATTCAGGAGTTTCCAGAGGAAGAACGCAGTGCAACGCTAGCCATGATCGACGAAACGTTTCGTCGAGAAATACAAGGGCTTCTTGCATATGCGGAAGATGCCGCCGGCGGCTTGATGAGTCCGCGTTTTGCGCGTCTGCGGCCCGACATGACCGTAGACGAAGCAATTCACTACTTGCGCAAGCAGGCTCGCGAGCACCTCGAAACCTTGAATTATTTGTACGTGCTCGACGCGGAGCAGCGTCTATTGGGCGTGGTTTCATTTCGCGATCTGTTTCGCGTAGCCGGTTCAAAAGTGCTGCGTGACGTGATGCAAACAGACACCGTCAGCGTGCTTGATACGATGGACCAAGAGGCCGTGGCTCGCATCTTCGCGCAGCACAGCTGGAATGCAATCCCCGTTGTTGACGGCGATGGACGCATGAAGGGCATTGTAACTGGCGATGATATCGTAGACGTCGTACAGAGCGAGGCCACCGAGGACATCCAGAAGTTGGGTGGTATGGAAGCCCTCGACACGCCATACATGAGAACGACCATGTTCGATATGGTCAAGAAGCGCGCAGGTTGGTTGTCAGCGCTATTCTTGGGCGAGATGTTGACAGCCAGTGCCATGGGGCACTACGAAAACCAAATCGCGCAAGCGGTCGTCTTGGCTTTGTTCGTACCTCTCATCATCTCGAGTGGCGGCAATTCGGGGTCACAGGCAACGACACTAATCATTCGCGCCATGGCGCTGGGCGAGGTAGGTCTGCGCGACTGGTGGCGCATCATGCGACGCGAGATCTTAGCCGGCCTAGCTCTGGGCATCATTCTCGCGACGATTGGCATGATACGGATTCTTGCTTGGCAATGGGCGTTTGGTACCTATGGGCTACACTACTGGCAGGTTGCATCGATTGTCTCAGTAAGTCTCGTCGGGGTAGTCACTTGGGGAACGATGATGGGTTCGATGTTGCCGATCGTGATTCGTCGAATCGGATTCGACCCAGCCAGCGCATCGGCACCGTTCGTGGCAACGCTGGTCGATGTCTCCGGTTTGATGATCTACTTCAATGTTGCACGCATGCTAATGCAAGGCGCCTGGTCGTAACCCCCGAGACGGATCCGATTCGGCGCTTTAAACGTCAACCCCACGAAGACTGAGCCTCCGTGGGGTTGTTCGGTTGGTGTTCGCTCAGTACTCAGTACTGGAACAGCATCTCGCGGTACTTGGGCAACGGCCAGAGGTCGTCTTCCACGAGGCCCTCGAGTTCGTCGGCAATCTTGCGGGTTGCTTGCATGGCCGGAATGACCAGATCTCTGAACGCCTGGCCCTGGTGATGCGATTCAGTGCTACCGGCCTTCCCAAGAGCTACGTCGAGCTGATCGATCGCCGTCTTGAGCGATCCAGCGCGCTCAGCCACCAGCGTGAGGAGCTCCACCTCAGCGCCTGGCACCGCAACCCCTGCATGCTTGAGTGCAACGATCGAGTCCGCCAGTTTCTTCTGGTAGGCAATCGCCGCGGGCAGAATCTGACTGCGCGCAATGTCGAGGGTAGCAGTACCTTCGATGTTCAGTACCTTGACGTAGCGTTCCCAACCAATCTCGGTTCGGGCGTCGTACTCAATCTTGTTGAGTACCTTGTGCTTGGCGAACACGTCCACGTACTTGTCGTTGGCAGCTGCCTTCAGACACTCGACCGTGTCCTTCAGGTTGGGTAGACCGCGTTTGGCCGCCTCGGCGTGCCACTCTTCAGCATAGTTGTTCCCGCTGAAGAGCACCTTCTTGTGCTTCTTGACCCAACTGCGCAGCGTGTCGGTCAAGGCCTTGTTGAAATCGCCACCCTTGGCGGCTTCGAGCTCGTTGGCCATCTGCTGAATCTTCTCGGCAACGATGGTGTTGAGCACGGTGTTCGCCCAGTAGCAGGGCGAAGATGAGCCCACGGCGCGGAACTCGAACTTGTTGCCGGTGAATGCGAACGGCGAAGTACGGTTACGGTCAGTCGCATCTTTGGGCAGGGGGGGCAAGATGGACACACCAAGCTCCATCACGCCAGCGCCGGAGCTCTTGGTGGGAGCACCCGTTTCGAGCTGCACCATGATTTCATCGAGCTGCTCACCCAGAAAGGCGCTGATAATGGCGGGCGGCGCCTCATTGGCGCCGAGACGGTGGTCATTGCCAGGACCTGACACCGCAATGCGCAACAACTCCGCGTACTCGTCCACGGCCGCGATAGTGGCGACCAGGAAGGCAAGAAACTGCGCGTTAGCATGCGGAGTCTTGCCCGGCTCAAGCAAGTTCTCACCGGTGTCAGTGGACATCGACCAATTGTTGTGCTTGCCGCTGCCGTTGATGCCGGCATATGGCTTTTCGTGGAGCAGGCAAACCAGGTCATGCCGCAGAGCCACACGCCGCATGATCTCCATCACGATCATGTTGTGATCAGCGCCAATCGAGGACTTCTCGAACATGGGTGCCAATTCGAACTGCGCCGGAGCCACCTCGTTGTGTCGAGTCTTCGAGGGAATGCCCAGCCGCCAGAGCTCACGGTCGAGGTCCATCATGAAAGATAAAATCCGCTCGCGGATTGCGCCAAAGTAGTGATCTTCCAACTCTTGGCCCCGGTACGGCGGCGCTCCGAACAGGGTGCGACCAGCAGCGATGAGGTCCGGCCGTTGCTCATAGTACTTTCTGTCGATCAAGAAGTACTCTTGCTCAGGCCCAAGCGTGGTGAACACGTGGTGCACGTCCTTGTTGCCAAAGAGGCGAAGCAATCGGATCGCCTCCTTGGAGAGGGCCTCGACCGAGCGCAGCAAGGGGGTCTTGTGGTCGAGGGCTTCACCAGTGTAGCTCACGAATGCGGTGGGAATCGTGAGCGTGGCGCCGTTGACTTCTTCCTGAATGTACGGTGGGTTCGAGGGGTCCCACACCGTATAGCCCCGGGCCTCGAACGTGGATCGCGTTCCACCTGAGGGGAACGATGAAGCATCTGGCTCGCCTTTGATCAGAGTCTTACCAGTGAACTCGATTACCGCACCGCCGTCAGTTGCGGGATCAATGAACGTGTCATGCTTCTCTGCGGTAAGGCCAGTCATGGGCACGAACCAATGCGTGTAGTGGCTCGCCCCGTGAGCGAGTGCCCACTCCTGCAGGCCTTGTGCTACCTGGGGTGCGATGGACGCATCGAGCGGCTCGCCACGCTGGGCTGTTGCACGCAGCTTGCGAAAGACGTCCTTCGACAGGTATTCTTTCTGCGCCGCATCATTGAAAACCAATGAACCGTAGATTTTCTGAGCGGGAAGGTTCTTGTAGTCTTGCCTTTTGGGAACCTCGCGTTCGAGGGTAAGGGCAATGCGCTTGCGGGCAGTAGGCATGGGGTGCGATTCTCCTTGGTATTGCAGGTACTGGGTGTGAGCTGAGGAAACTAGACAGGCCATCCGCGCTGGCCAGGTTCGACTAGCTAGGTCGTTGTCGTGGCGGATCGCTATTAAAGCTTTCGGTCGGGGTTAATATCTCCCCAAATGTTTCTGGGATGTTTCCAGGATGTTATGGGCGCTCCATCGTACATTTCCGCGCCTTTCATGCCAACGGTCTCGCAAGAACCAGCAGGTGGCCGGGCTCCGGCGTCGCGGCTATTTTTTCCGGGAAAGCGGGGGTTGGTGAGCTTTGGTTCACGAAGCAACGGTTGGTCACCCGGCATCCCCTGGCGGCACTTGGACCTGGGTCACCCGAGCGCCCGAAGAGTCAAGGCAGAGCCCGTCTTGGCAGGTACACGAGCCGTCGCCGCACTTCGTTTGATTGAAATACGTGCAAGGAACGTCGGTTCTGCACTCGACACAGTACCCTGCAGTGCCTGCAGTGCCTCCAGTACCTGCAGTGCCTGCAGTGCCTCCAGTACCTGCAGTGCCTCCAGTACCTGCAGTACCTCCAGTACCTGCAGTGC
>CAZCNI010000246.1:0-4156 GCA_964499765.1 uncultured Polyangiaceae bacterium | reverse complement strand
CGCCTATTGCGTACAAGATGCGGTGTTCACTGGGGACACTCTGTTTGGTGCGGGTTGCGGTCGACTATTCGAGGGCACGCCCAAGTTGATGCAAACGTCGCTGATGACGCTGGCTGCGCTCCCCGGCAGCACCAAAGTTTACTTTGGTCATGAATACACGCGCGCCAACCTGGCGTTCGCGCGCGCAGTCGAACCGAACAACTCAGCTCTGCAGGCGCGCATCGAGCGCGCGGCACAGGGCTGCACGACCCCTTCGACCATAGCGGAAGAATGCACGACGAACCCATTCCTTCGTTGCAATGAGACAAGTATTCGCCAAGCGCTTGGGCCACAATTTTCGCAGAGCGAAGGCCATGAAGTGTTCGCCGAACTGCGCCGCCGAAAGGACGGCTTTCGCGCATGAAATGGCGGCGCGCGTTGACGATTGCAGCGACCCTCTGCTGCGCTGGCTGCGCCGGTCATCGGTGCGAGTCCCAGGAAGCGAGGCGCGAGCAGTACGTAATTCCAAAGGTCTCGAACACAGCACGGCTCGCGCCAACGCTGAGCGATGACGCTGGAGATCCAAGACCGATCAAACAAGGCACGGAAGAATTGACGTGGACTTTCGATCAGACTGCCTTTGGTCGAATCGACGTGGTGGTGGTGCTGCCAGACCGGCTACCGAACGAACGATTTCCAGTGTTGATTGCGCTGCACGGGCGAGGCGAAGCCATGAAAGGACCAGTGCGCGGCGCGCGAGGCTGGATCGATGACTACGCGCTCGGACGGGCAATCCGGCGTCTGTCAATGCCGCCCCTGGAGCCGCGTGACTTCGAAGGGCTCGCCGAACCCAAGCGGCTCAAGTCAATCAACGAAGAGCTGAAGACTCGGCCTTACCAGGGTTTGGTTGTGATATGCCCATACACACCCGATGTGCTTACCGGTGAGCGGCCTTTCGATCGGGCCGTGCCGTTTGCCCGCTTTCTGGTCGACACGGTGCTGCCCCGAGCTCGGCGCGAGCTACCGATCATCGACTCAGCTTCAGCCACAGGCATCGACGGGGTTAGTTTGGGAGGACGACTGGCCCTGCTGTCCGGCCTGTATGAGCCCACGTCATTCGGGGCAGTGGCAACATTGCAGGCCGCATTCGATACGAGCGATGCCTCAAGGTTGGCCGGCATGGCCGTGAACGCCAAGAAGGCCAATCCCAGTTTGAAGTTCCGCTTGCTGACCAGCGATGAAGACTACTTTCTGAATGCCAATCGAGCCATATCCGCGGCATTCACGCAGACCCACGTCGAGCACCAGTTTCTGGTCGTAACTGGACCGCACGACTACATCTTCAACCGTGGCCCAGGCGCCATTGAGATGCTTCTTTTCCACGACCGAGCCCTGCGCGAGACCTCGTTACATTGATACTAGATTTAAATGACACGCAACTGCTTACCCCAGCTCATGGTCCGAACCATATATCTTGCCGCGAGTCACTTACTGGGAGTTCCAGAGTAAATGCGGTGTTTGTATGTGCCGTTAGTGCCACAAGCCAGGCATACGAGAGACGATACAAGTGCAACATACCGTGGTAGATCGTGATCCCAATATCAACTACGTGAGAATATCAGGGCTATTTGATGCGGCGGTGGCCGTTTCACCCACAATACGAAGAGAGTCAATTCATGGTCGAGAATAGCCGCAAAGATCCGCGCGCGAAAGTGCTCAGCATGACGGTCCGCTACAAGAGCGCGACACTGGATGAATTCATCGAGCATCATTCGCACGACGTGAGCCGCGGTGGAATGTACATCAAGACGCCGCAACCGTTTCCGCCCGGAACACTTCTAAAGTTCGAGGTAAAGATCGGCGCGGATCAGAGACTCATGCAGGGCGTGGGACGTGTGGTCTGGCGCCGCCAAAGTGATGAAGCGACCGAATCACATCCCTCTGGAATGGGTGTGAAGTTCATCAAACTCGATGAAGAATCAAAGGCTTTGATTGGGCAACTGGTCACTGCGCGCCCCGGCGAGACCTCAGCCTTCGATGAAGTCCCCGCCTCTGCGGATTTGCCTTTGCATAGCGCGTCTGAGCCTCCACTGCAGGCCGTACCCGCCGCTGTGGGCAATTTTTTCCCAACATCTGACGATGATGACGTTGCGCCTCCGGCGCGCGAAGATCGCACGGTGATGAAACAGGCCGCAGAGCTATTACAAGAAGCTTTGCGAGAAGTGGGCACATCCACGCCTGAAGATGCACCGCCAACCGAAAAGCGTGATTCAGACGTTTCCAAGGCTGAACGCGTTGGCGCAGCAATGCCCGCGCATGGCGGTAGCTCAGGGAACCTGCCGGCACTGAAAGGCTTTCACACAAAGTCGCGAGTCGCCGAGGATTCAGATGCCAAGGAACCGTCAACCGTTCCGCCAGCGCGGACTACTGCTGCAGCGATTGCCCGAACCTCGGCAGAAGCGGCGACAGCCAACAAGTCGCGCGATGCCGAGTCTCGAGCTCGGCCGGCTCAACCCATCGGCAAGGAAGGCAAGAGCGCTGCTGCGGCCAGGGCGGGAACAAATTCTTTGCCTTCAACCGCAAGCAGGGAACCCCAAGGGGTACCGCGCGAGACTATGCCAGCCGCGCTCGCGGCCGCTCAAAAACAACCCGTGCGAAAGTCGAGTTCGGGCAGCGGGCTTCGTCCCGTTATCATGCTGCTCATCGTGGCGGGCGTGGCTGCCGTGGTGTTTGCAATAACCCGAAAGTCAGCGCCACCAGCCAGCACGGAACCAGCCGCGTCCGTGAGCGCCCCAGCAGCCGAACCAGCACCGACGCCAGTCCCGTCACTTTCACCCGATTTGAGCGCCGCGGAAATCGCGAGTGCCGCATCGAGTGCGCAACCGTCGGCAAGCACTTCCGCCCTTGCGGCTGAATCAGCAACTCCACCGGTAGCCGTTTCCGCGGCGCCGCCCCCGGCTGCATCCTCGGCACCGCCCGCAGCCGAAGTGTTGGCTGAATCAGAACAGAAGGCAGCCGCCAAGCAGAAACCGAGAGTTCGGGCGGTTGCCGCACCAACACAGAAGAAGGCCACTAGCGGCACGGCACCCACGACAGCAGAGCCCGCCGATACACCAACTGAAAAGGCCGCACCAAAATCCGTGGCAACTACTGAGACTCCCAAGCCAACCAACGATAGCCCAGCAACCAAGGGAGCTGGCGCACCTGCACCGGCACCCGCGCCGGCACCTGCACCTGCACCTGCCCCCGCGCATGACGACAATCCCCTCTGAGCTGGGCCCGGTAGGCACGCCTTACACAACCTTACCTTCAGTATTCGGCTCAGTTGGACGTATCTGGTCTCTGCCAACTCATGGCTTCGCAAGATTTTCGGCACTTAGCGGCGGCCGCGCAGCCCCTCGATAGCAGCAAGTCAACGGTCGATCCGTTGATCGGTCCCCTATTGGCGGATCGATATCGTTTGTCGACGCTGCTCGGCGAGGGCGGCATGGGTCGAGTCTACCTGGGCGAGCACACGCTGATGCGCAAGCGCGTGGCATTCAAGGTGCTGCACAAAGAGCTGACCCAGATGCCCGAGGTCGTTGCGCGATTCGAGCGCGAGGCAATGGCCGCTGCCAACATTGAGCACGCCAATATCGCCTCAGCGACGGATTTCGGCAAGTTGCCCGACGGCAGTGTCTTCCTGGTGCTCGAATACGTGCAGGGCAAGTCCCTGCGTACGGTAATCGAGGAGGGGCCAATGCCCGTGGCGCGCGCCCTTCACATTGTGCGCCAAATCGCCTCGGCAGTAGCCGCAGCACACGCCCTTCGCATCATTCACCGGGATCTCAAGCCCGAAAACGTGTTGTTGGTCGAGAAGAATGGTGACGTTGATTTTGCCAAAGTGCTCGACTTTGGCATTGCCAAGGTCCCGGTACAGGAAGTCTCCGAGCGCGGCTCGATTCGCCCCGCCAAAGTGATCACGCGCGTCGGAATGATCTTCGGGACACCCGAGTACATGGCTCCTGAGCAAGCATTGGGGCAGTATGTCGACGTCCGAGCCGACCTCTACGCAATGGGCGTCATGTTGTTCGAGATGCTCTGTGGAAAGCGTCCGTTCAGCGCCGAGAACCCGATCGGAATCCTTGGCCAGCAGCTCCAAGGGGCGCTGCCTACTTTTGCGCAACGAGTACCCGGC
>CAZCNI010000245.1:0-4156 GCA_964499765.1 uncultured Polyangiaceae bacterium | reverse complement strand
CGCTCACTGCAGTGGCACGACTACTACCGCATCGATTGGCCACCGCCTTTGGTTGGACGTGCCTCGCTCTGATTATAGGCGCTTTGCCAACGATGATACCGTTTGGCAAGCCGTTGTGTGAGCGTGGGTTGCTCTCACTCTGGATCTTGATTGGTACTGTTTGCGTGTTCTTTGGTCTGCGCCTGTTGGGCGTTCAGCGCAGACGCTTCGGATTGCGAATGCTGCCCTCGACCACTGATTACTGGCCTTTACCCTAATGCCGATGAATTGGTACGCGTGGCTGATCGGGTTTGGACTGACCTTGGCGTTCGAGGTGCCGCTCGTTGTCTGGTTGCTCAGGGATACGCTGCCGTCAATGCGGCACAAGCTGGCGATCGCTGTGTTTGCCAACCTGCTAACGCATCCGTTGGTTTGGTTCTTCTTCCCTCAATTGCCGCTGCGCTACGTGCCACGGCTCGTGTTGTCTGAATGCTGGGCGTTCGCGGGCGAGGCGCTGTTTTACTGGACGGTGGTCTCGCCCATTAGCTTTGCCCGAGCCAGCCTGATCAGTCTTGTCGCCAATCTAACGTCATTTGGCCTGGGCTGGGTCGTAGTAACACGTTGGGGAAACTTGTTTTTCTAGCCGTCGCTCCGAATCCCGGTCTACGCCGACCACAGTTCGTTCAGTGCAATACCCAAAGCTTCGAAGGGCTCGCAATGCACAATCGCATCGCCGCTCCAGGCGCCAATGATACGATAGCTACCATTGTCGAGACGCAGGGCCTCGAGCGTTTGCGCCAATGGATCGATGAGCCACACATGGGTAACCCCTTCGCGTGCGTAAATGGGGACCTTCGCTGTGCGATCGACGGCTGCCGTTGAAGGCGAAAGCACTTCGCACACCCAATCCGGAGCCAACTCGAAGGCGCTGGATTGAGGCAATGCAGGCATGCGTTCACGACGCCAACCCGCAATGTCCGGAACGAGGACATCACCGTTGAGGTGAAGTTCAGGTTCGTACAGAATGATCCAGCCACCAGGACCACTGCGACCGCGATCGAAAGGCCCGTGAAGTTCGCCGTTCAAACTGGAAGCGGCTCGAGCATGGGGCGGGGCCGGCCTCGGGCTCGTGACCAATTGCCCGTCGATCAGCTCTGCCACCAGGTGGCTCGGCACGCTGAGCAGGTCCTCGTAGGTAGCGCGACAGATGGCAGGTTCGGCCATGACGCGAGTATACTAGCAGGTTACGAGCCCCGCGTTCGGCCGACGCCAGGCCCAGGCATTTCTGGAGAGGAATAAACGAAGCTCGGACCAACCTTGGACCTATTACGAATCTACACGGACGGAGAATGGGCGGCAAAGGGCCGCCAGGTGCGCTTGAGCTGGGGATTGTTCTAGGGGGTCAGTGGGGTTTGCCTGGGCCCCGCAGGTGACGACAATCTTGCTGAAGTGCTAGAAGGTGTTCATTGGTGAGCCCGCCCAACCGCAGAAAGTCGCCCGCAGAAGGCGTGGAGATCCAACAGGCACCCAAACGGCCAGCTAGACCTGAGCCCCCCCGCGCCCGATTCGATCCAGGCGCGGACAGCCGGCGCGCACCCAGGATTCAGGCGCGTGACAACAACGCAACTCGTGGTCCTTCGATGACGCAGCGGAATGGTGGTCCTTCGACCATTCCGCTGCGTCATCGAAGGACCACCATTCCTCAGCGTCATTCCCGCGCCGAACGCGGCCAAGATGAACCCCGGCGTACGCCCAACAACCCAGCCGATAACGAGCGCACGCATGCCAAGCTCGAGCTTGGCCAAGTTGGCTTTCTGGAGGTCACGGACTTGGTGCCGTTCGGTGCATTCGTGGACTGGGGTTTACCGAAAGAACTACTGGTACCGTTCGCAGAGCAACTCTGTGAGATGAGAAAGGGCGATCGCTACGCCATTGGTGTCATCAAGGATGACCAGGGTCGCTTCACGGGGACACAGCGAATCGCCGCCATGCTTCACGCATTGCCCCCGTTCAAAGTCAACGATTGGGTCGACGGTGAGGCCTGGCGCAAGGAGCCGAAGCTGGGTGTATTCGTCATCGTCGAAAAGCAATACCTGGGGCTCGTGCCCGAGAGTGAGCCGCATGAGCTGCAGCGAGGCACAGCCGCGAAATTCCGCGTGAGCCAAGTGCTCATTGACGGGAAGATCCAATTATCGCTGCGCCGCAAGGCATACGAGGAAATGCCAGACGACGCCGAGCGCGTGCTGACGCGGTTGGAGCAGGGGTGCATTCCCGTGGGTGACGCCACCGATCCCGAAACCATTCGCTTGCTTTTCGGCATGAGCAAAAAGGCATTCAAACGAGCTGTCGGGCGCCTATTCAAGCAGGGAGCCTTGAGCCTGGACGCGCAAGGCTGCGTCGTAGTCGTGAAGAAGACGCAGGATTAACTCAACAGAGTGCCGTGCACGGGGTCTGGCCCTGGGTGGCCATGACGTGGGATACGAGTTTGGTCTCTGAACGCGGGCCCCTACCGTTCCGCGTACCGTCGTTGCTCACGATCATAGTCTTCAAAGCCCACGACCCGCTGTAACTCCTCGAACGACAGCAGCCCCGCGGGTGAACGCCCGTCACGCAGGGTGGCAAGTGCCGCTTGCATGGCGCGGATGCTAACGTTGAGCAACGTTAGTGGGAATGCGGCGATACGGTAGCCCATGGCCTCGAGTTCACTCGGGGGCAGCCAAGGGGTTTTTCCACCTTCAACCAAGTTTGCCATCGGCGGCGCCTTGGCCACGCGACAGAACTGGGTCATCTGCTCCACGGTCGTGGGCGCTTCCAAGAACAGAATGTCCGCGCCAAGATCGCCAAATGCTTGAATGCGCCACAGAGCCTCGTCAAACCCTGCGACGGCACAAGCATCGGTGCGCGCCAGAATCAAGATATTCGCACCCTCTTCACGGGCGTCCACCGCAGCGCGAATGCGCATGAGTGCTTCTTGCCGGTCAACGACCTGCTTACCTTGCGTGTGCCCGCATCGTTTAGGTAGCACTTGATCCTCAATCATCACCGCGGCAAACCCGGCGCGAGCATAGCCTTGCACCGTACGCTTCACGTTGATGGCATTCCCGTAACCCGTGTCACCGTCGCCGAGCACTGGAATGGACACGGCCTGGCAGATATTCGTCCCTTGGTCGCGCATCTCGCCGTAAGAAATCAGGCCCGTGTCGGGCCGGCCAATGCGCGCCGCTGAAACGGCAAAGCCACTCATGAACGTTAACGCAAACCCGGCTTGTTCCACCAGCCGCGCAGAAAGCGCATCGAAACAGCAAGGCATCACTTGGAGCTTGGGTTCACGCAACAACGACCGAAGTCTTTCAGCGGGTGAGTTAGCGGCGTACATAACGCCACGGCATACACCCTGTCGCTCACTCGCGCGAGCGCATGAACAGCTTCCATGCAACGTCCGCACGCCGGCGGTAAATCTTCCGACGAATATCCCGATTTGGTTCTGCGCGGCACTCTCACGCAGAGCGGCCATATGGTGCCGCAGCCGATTCTGTCACGGTGGCCGCTGCGGCCCCTGAGCATTCATCGCAACTTGTCGGACGGGTTTTTTTGAGATGTGATGTGATGAATGGTCGGTCTGCAGCCTGCACGTCTTTCTTGCCGCAACCCACGCAAGCTTTGCATTTCCTGCGGCTGGTTCGGGACGAAATGCTGTAGCGCAACGCCGCATTCACTGGTTGCCTAGCATTCACAGAGGTGTTCCGGTGAGACCTACACGCGGCATCTGCTTTAATAGATGCGTAAAATACCGGACATCTGCAGACAAGCATTGCGCGCAAATTCGGCGCGATACGCGGATAACCAAGAACTCATACTTTTTTGCATAATGAGCTCGAGAACACTGGTTACAACACTGTAACCACGGGCAAACCTGTTGTAACGAATGCCCGCTGTCTGCCTTGTATCCAATGTTGATCGGGGCTTTTCCAAGTCAACAGGATGAAAACATCCACTAGTTCTAGAATCGACGGCTGCGCATTATGTACGGATAGGGGACGGCAGGGAGAATCTCACTGTGCTTGTTTTCTGATCGAACTGAACTTGTGCTAGAAATGTCTGTAGTGGAATGGTCATGGTTGCCAATAGGGAGGTGTAGTTGTGTCAAAGCGTAAGCCGGGAATCTCGCGTCGCGATT
>CAZCNI010000244.1:0-4157 GCA_964499765.1 uncultured Polyangiaceae bacterium | reverse complement strand
TTTTGCCGGATCGCGACCGGCTATGTCTCTGCGTCATCGCCGAACTCGATCTGAAGGGCCAAGTCACTTCGTTCGAGGTTGTCGAAGGGGTCATGCGATCGGCTGCCATGCTCACCTATTCTGGTGTGGCTCTCGCACTTGGCTTCACCAGCGAGGGCGTCCGTAGTGTTCAAGCAGAAGCGCTCCGCTCGGGGCTGCGAGTGCTCGACGATCTTGCTCGCAAGCTAAGAAAGGCCCGTTTCCGCCGTGGCGCGCTGGATCTAGATTTGCCTGAAGCGCACGTGGTACTCGACGACAAAACAGGGGCACCCATTGATGTGGCGCGGTGCGCCCACGACCCCGGGGTGAAACGCGCCTATCAGATGGTGGAAGAGCTCATGCTTCTCGCCAACGAGCTGGTGGCTCAGTGGCTGTGCAACAAGGGGGCGCTCGGCGTCTTCCGCGTGCACGCACCTCCAGAATTGGACAGGCTCGAGCGACTTGCTGCCCTTACCGAAAAGTTGGGAATGCCTTTGGATTTGGAGCAACTGCGAGACCCCGAAGGTCTGTCGCGTTGGCTTGCTCGCATCGCGGAGCACCCACGTAAGATCGCTCTGGAGTCCCTGGCGCTACGGTCCCTCAAGCAGGCCTATTACGACATCGTGAATATCGGGCACTTTGGCCTCGCCTCGGATGCATACCTGCACTTTACCTCCCCAATTCGACGCTATCCCGACCTCGTCGTGCACCGAATCGTGAAGTCCATTTTGCGTGGCACCAAGCTTGACAAGAGTCCGGCGGCGGTCGAACGATTGCGTTCGATCGCGACACATTCGAGTATGCGTGAACGCGCAAGTATGGAAGTGGAACGGGAAGTAGTGGACCTCTACCGCGCGGTGCTGATGCGCGATCACCTTGGGGAGGAATTCGAAGGCACGGTGACCGGCGTCATCGGCACGGGCGTCTTCATTGCGCTTGACGCTCCGTTCGTGGATGCACTGGTGCGACTAGAGGGGCTCGGGCCCGACCGATACGAGTTCGCCGAGAACGACTTGTCCATCGTCGGTGAACGTAGCGGCGAGTGCATCACAATGGGCGATCGGATGCGCGTGCGTATCGAAGACGTGTCGATCTTGCGCCGGCAAATCACCGCAAGCCGCGTGGTTGCACCAACGCATCCGCAGCGCGGTCGCCGCAACAAAGATGCGCAACTTCCAAAGGCGAAGCCAAGCCAAGTGCGCACACGGGGCGCCTCACGGCCCAGTGCCACAAAAACATCCAAGAAGGGCAAGCAGCGTCGCTAGCTCGTCGCGTACTTCCGCGGTCAGCCGTCTGCCGTTATTTTTTCTACCCCCATGAAGGGACGTAGCACTTCTGGAACTATGATCGATCCATCGGCGCACTGATATTGATCCAGAATGGCAACCAAGGTTCTGCCTATCGCAAGACCTGATCCATTGAGCGTATGCACGAAGCGTGGTTTTGCTTTTGGCTCGGGGCGATATCGAATTTGTGCGCGGCGGGCTTGGTAATCGGTAAACCACGAGCAACTGGAAATTTCGCGGTACGCGCGTTGCGATGGTAACCAAACCTCCAAATCGTAGGTCTTGGTGGCGCTATTTCCGAGATCGCCCGCACACAGTGTCACGACACGATAATGCAGACCCAACCGCTGCAGTACGGTCTCGGCGTGGTGCGTTAGCAACTCCAGTTGTTCCTCAGCCTGCTCGGGAGTCACGAAGCGTACGAGTTCGACTTTGTCGAACTGATGTTGGCGGATCAGACCCCGCACGTCCTTGCCGTAGCTACCGGCTTCACTTCGGAAACACGGTGTGTAGGCCGTGTATGCCAAAGGCAGCGACTGGGCGTCGAGGATCTCGTCGGAGTGCAGATTGGTAAGCGGCACTTCGGCGGTTGGAATGAGGTAGAGCGCTGAAGTGTCGTTGGGATCGTTGCGCTGCGTCTTGAAGAGATCCTCTTCGAATTTAGGCAATTGTCCCGTGCCGCGCAATGCGGACGCCTTGACGAGATATGGCGGATAGACCTCGCGGTATCCGTGCTCGTGCGTGTGTAGGTCCAACATAAAGTTGCAGATGGCGCGTTCGAGCCTCGCGCCAAGTCCATAGAGCACCGCAAAACGTGCACCCGACAGTTTTGCGGCGCGTTCGAAGTCGAAGATCTTTAGATCGGCACCAAGGTCCCAGTGCGGCTTCGGCTCGAAGCTAAAGGTAGGTTTCTGACCCCATTCACGAATGACAGGATTGTCCTCGCTCGAGTGACCATCAGGGACGCTCGAATGAGGCAAGTTGGGCACGAGCAGAAGCCGCTGTTCCATTTCAGCGAGCAGTTGTGCCAATGCGACTTCCTGAATTTTGATCTCGTCAGATAGCGACTTCAATTCTTCGCGTCTTGCCTGGAATGCCGACTTATCGCCTCCCTTGGCCAGCTGTGTCATTTCCTGATTCGCAGCGTTGCGACGAGCTTGCAGCTGCTCGGTCTTGGTAATCAGGTCAATACGATGGCGCGCTAGGTCATCCAGCCCGCGGAGAGATTCCGCTGCGGCAGCTGAACGGCGTGCAAGTGAGCGCTGAGTTTCTTCAATGTTTTCGGCTACAGTGCGGGCGTCGAGCATCTCTTAGTCCTGTCTCGGGTGCCAATAACTACCTCAATCGCACCGAAACGCGAACGATTGAGGGCGATCGGCGTGAATTGCCGCTACGGAGCGCACGGTCGGAGTATCTTCAGCCCGTCAACAACGACTTCGCAGAGCTTGGATTTCGTGGATGAGCTATTGGCCGGGCGCCGCACTATTGGCGGCGCGGGAATTAGTACGATGTTCACGGACTGGTCGCGCTGCGCCAGAACTTTTAGTACACCTTTGAAGGAGCCCTTGCGGCCCTCGAGTTCCATGGCCTCGCGCACATTCACCGTAATGGTACAAGGCGTCGAATCACAGACTTGGAAACCGTCTTTGAAAAGCACTGCGCCCGGCGGCTCTGTCGACGCGGTCAATGTAACCTGCTTGTCTGTCAACGCGGGAATGATGACAACCGACGGCATTCCGGCTTCAGCCGCGACTGGCTTCGGTGCGGCAGGAATGGGCACGGCAACTGCAGACGGAGCCGATTGGCTTGTGTTTGGAGCAAGACCGTTATGCCCACGATGGGCTCTCAAAAACACCAGCGATACGCCACCGAGTAGGAAAGTAGCGCTCAGCAGCGTGAGAGTCCATAGTCCTCGACGAGTGATTTTCGCGCGGCCAATAGGGGAAGTCCCAATACTTGGTGTACCGGCACCGATGGTCTCACTTTCCATTGCAATGGGGTCACTCTGCGTTTCGATGCGGTTGGTGCTTGTCGGTTGTACCGCAGCTGGATCCAGCGAAAAGTGCGGCGCAGTAACCGCCGCCACGCCGCGGGCGGGGCGAAAGGTGTCACGCGTAACCTGGGGAATTGGCAGTAGAGCTGCGAGTGGCACAGCAAGCCGGCCTTCGGGCGATTGCTGCAGCGCCCGCCCCAGCTCACTCATGGACTGATATCGCTCATCCGGATTCTTCGCGAGCGACTTCATCACCACGGATTCGAGCTCTGCGGAGAGGTCCAAACTCGGCGCCCATGAGCGCATGGGGGGTACCGCCTGGGTCAGATGGGCGGTGAGCACTGCCATGAATGAGTCGCCCGCGAAGGGGACGGCACCGGTGAACATTTCATATAAAATGACCCCGACTGCATAGATATCAACGCGCAGGTCAGCGTTATGTCCGGCGGCTTGCTCCGGAGACATGTATTCAGGAGTGCCAAAAATGACGCCCGTTCGGGTCAAACGTCGACGTGGAGCCTGTTCCTGCGGCTGATCGTCGCGTGCGCGCAATTGGGCAATACCGAAGTCGACTATTTTCACAATTTCGTCACCGTCTTCGGTCCGGTGCAGGAACACATTTTCCGGCTTCATGTCGCGATGCACCACGCCGCGTGAATGAGCTGCGCCCAGTGCGCGGCACATTTGCAGGGCCAGACGCACGGCCATTACAGGCTCAATCACGGTGCTCTGCGTCAATTCTTCTGCAAGGTCACAACCCTGCAAGTGTTCCATCGCTAGGAAAAAACACCCGTTCTCCAATTGGCCAAAGTCAAAGACGTCAAGAACGTTGGGATGTTTGATGCGTGAGGCGCTGATCG
>CAZCNI010000243.1:1617-4161 GCA_964499765.1 uncultured Polyangiaceae bacterium | reverse complement strand
TCAATTCTGCCACCAATATGTCAGACGCAGCCAAATGCGTGTTGGTATCGTTTGATTCAACCATGCGAAGCAATTTGTCTGTAGGTATGCCCATTGATCTTGTGTGCTACGAACGAGACAGTTTCAAAGTATCCTTGCGTCGTCGGTTTGAACAGGGCGATGCTTACTTTGCTGCACTCGGCAAGCAATGGACCGAGGGCGTTCGAAAAGTATTCAGCGAGCTTCCAGAACTGGAGTCGTAGCGCTGCAAACCAGCCAGTTTCCCCGGCGGCAGTCGCTAGTGAAACGATGCGGAAACTCTAAAGTCACTGGATGAATCAGATTAGCATAGGAGAGACTTCATCTTCCGTGGTCCACTCAATCGTCAGATGCAGTTGGCTTCGGTTTTGAACGCAGCAGCCCCAATCGTGGTCCAGAAATTGCGAGTACACGTGTATTCCAGCCTGTCCACTGGGTGTAAGCAACCCCGATTCGCACATCCGGTTCTCGATAGGTTGAATTCACCGGAGTCGCGATATGCCCCATTACAATCACAGAACGTTTGAACTCAACGATGAGTCCGTGCTGCTCAAGTTGGAACTCGAATCAGCCTATCCGCAGGAGCCGCGCTTGTTGCTCCGCACCGATGATGGCCAGCAAGACTTACCACTGAGCTTCGAACAACAACTCGACGGTCACGACGACTTCTCCATCAGAGTCAACGCAGCCCTTGCCTTCGAATACGCTCTGCGCGTCAATAGGCCTGACCAAAGTTGGTGGATTACCCCAAAGGGAGAGGAACACGACAGGCATCCGCACAACTGGTTTCGTTATGTTCCGCAGGGCGAAACTGTCGACGGTAGGCCCCAATCGGACATTGGCGTTTGGCCTCTCGATGAACGGAAGCTGTTCTCAGCACTGGTGACGCCGGATTGGGTGCGCGATGCGGTATTTTATCAGATTTTCGTTGACAGATTTGCTCGCAGCCAAGCTGATGGGATTGCGCCAAACACCCAACCGTGGGGAACTCTTCCGACCAACGCCAACTTCATGGGGGGGAACCTCAGAGGGATTCTTGATCGACTAGACTACCTGGTTGGTCTTGGCATTACGGCCTTATATTTCACGCCCATCTTCGAAGGGCCGAGCAACCACAAGTACGACACCACCGACTACTTTGCAGTTGACCCCCAATTTGGGGACCTCAGCATGCTGCAAGAGTTGGTGGGCGCTTGCCATGCGCGCGGACTGCGAGTCATCCTCGATGGCGTGTTCAATCATTGCTCCGACCAGCATCCGTTCTTCCTTGATGTGAAACGCCACGGGCGACAATCACGCTACTGGGATTGGTTTCATGTCAAAAACTGGCCATTTCCTGACAGTTGCAACGACGGTGAGGCGCAGAATTGGTACGAGTGCTGGTGGGGGTTTCATAGTCTGCCGAAGTTCAATCACCGCAACCCGGAAGTCGAAGAATACTTCCTGAAGGTGGCAACTTACTGGCTGCAAGAAGCGGATATCGACGGATGGCGACTGGATGTTCCCAACGAGGTTACCTCAGGGTTTTGGCCAAAGTTCCGCTGCGCTGTAAAGGCTGCGAAACCCGACGCCTATATCGTCGGCGAAATCTGGGACGACGCCACCCAGTGGCTCCAAGGTGATCAGTTCGACGCCGTAATGAACTACCGCTTCCAAAAAGCGCTCCTCTCCCATTTCGCTGAGGGCCATCCGGACGCGCGTGCTTTCGATCAAACCCTCAACCGTCTGTTGCGCGACTACCCCGAGCCAGCGACTAACGCCATGCTGAATCTGCTCGGAAGCCACGACACTGCACGTCCCATGACTATCGTTGCGAAACACAACGGAGGCGCCAACGCCCATGCGTTCGAGTCACTAAAACTCATGATTGCCATGCAGTTTACGTGGGCGGGCGCGCCATGTATCTTTTACGGTGACGAAATTGGCATGGAGGGTGACAAGGACCCTGATTGCCGCCGATGTTACCCCTGGAATTGGGAGCGGAACGACAATGCGGGCGGCGAGCGCGCCGAACTGCTTGCTTATTACAAGAAGATCATCGCTATCAGGAAGGACAACCCGGCTCTGCGCAATGGTCAATTTCGAAAGCTCCAGACGGACTCTCAGTTCTACGCTTTCGAGCGCCGTACCCACGAGAACCACTGCATCGTCGCCATAAACCAAGGCAACCACGCGCGCACCCTGCAGTTACCTAGGTTGCTTGCAGCTGACCTCTTGGGGGGGCAACCGATCGAGAACGACCAACTTTCAGTCCCAGCCCATCGTGCGGCGATTGTGCGTATTACGGCTCCGCCCACCAGTGCGCCCGCCATTCTAGATGGTGTTGTTGATTCCGAGCTGATTGATACTGACGTGTTCGATTCCGAATCCGGGCCGTCCGAAGCGCAGCTTTGCATGATTGAATCCGTCCTTGTGCCCGCAGAGCAGCCTTGCCAAATACCCAGACGACTTGGTTTCAGGAAACGCCCTTCTTGGCAACACGCGCTCCATTTGGGGTTCAAGCGACGTGCGACGCAATCATAGCGC
>CAZCNI010000243.1:0-1517 GCA_964499765.1 uncultured Polyangiaceae bacterium | reverse complement strand
CCGACTGGGATCGTGGTCTTGTGGTGCTTGGATTGCTTTGCCGAAGCATCCAGCTCGGCCATTGTGTATCGACGCGCGCCCCCTTTTGCAATTCGCAAAGCCTTTCGCACATGGCCACCCATAAACGAAACCAATACCTTCCGACGCTAGACATTGATCCCATGCAGTTGCCGAAATTCTGCATCCATCGCGAGTTGGCATCATGTGTGCTTGCTGAAGCGCACTTGATACACCCTTTGGGCGTCCGGGTGATTAGGCGCTTTCTGACGCACCCAAACACTTAGCACGTAATCAATAGTCACGACTGTAGGGGTAAACCAACGGACACTCCAGCCGAATTGTATCCAGCAATGTCTCACTTTGGAAACAAATCCCATGAGCACTCGATACTGTCTCGTGAAGAAGCACTGGAACTTCACCGCCGCTATCGTGATTGCAGGAATGAACAAGCAAGGCGATATCTTCTACGTGCCCACACGCGTTACGCGATCGCCATTTCGCTGAAATATTGCCAGTACGGGTTACCGCTATCATCGTTGATTGTCGAGGGTAAGGTAGGCATTTCTCATGCGCTAACTAAGTTCGACTTGGAACGCGGCCATCGCTTCCTAACGTACGTTGCCTACTGGATTCGCCTGTGCGTACTGAATTATGTTATTCACTCATTAGAGTCAACCAACTCGAATTCCAAAACATCGCATTTGGCGCGGCTTTTCAAGCTTCGCCGCGAAAAGGTGCGGATTACCAATCTTCTGGGTGAGGGCGATGACAATGCGCAATATTTGCCCCGCGCCAACCTACGGGCCGCGCGCAACTCATGCTCGAAAACGCAAATGTAACGCAGTCTGCGCTTCGCGCAGCGCCATAGTGCGATGACTGCAAGCCTCGCAAGTGTATGAACGTCCAATGGTTAGCAACCGCAAGAGTTGCTGACGTATACCTTGGAAGAATGAACGATGACTATAGACGATGCCGCACCGCGAGCACGCTTTCGTGCGACGCAACCTATGCGATTGAGATGCGACCGGTATAATCATCGGGGCGTCTGGCATGCCAGACTATCAGCAGCAAACTGCGTGCCGCGACCTCCTGAATTTGACCTGCGACCAGAGTCGATAGGAAAAGCAATGAGTAGGGGGGTCCGGCCGTTGACGAGTCCCATTGGCTCCGGGCCGCAAAGACAACGAACTCCCAAAACTTCGGGATACGCGGGCGTACCTAGTCGGCGTTTTCGCAAATTACACAATGTTAATGCAAGATGCCGCGGACCGGGATTGTTACATGGCGCCCGAGATTGGCGCTTTCTGCGATGCCAATAGGTTGTTTACATTGATGGTGAAGTCACAATGACTCATTCCCCCTCAGTTACGAAGGTACTCGGCAGCACTCCGGAGCCGGTCGACCCGCCGCAAGGCACAGAGCGGATCGCGCTGGCCGAGGATGACCCAGGTGTACGTAAAGCGACGTTGCTGATCCTAGAAGATCTGGGGTACGAAGTGGAAGCCTATCCGAGTGGA
>CAZCNI010000242.1:3042-4173 GCA_964499765.1 uncultured Polyangiaceae bacterium | reverse complement strand
GCGGGTCCGAAACGTCAAGAAATGCTGTTGAGCCAACACAGTGGTTGGGCAAAGCACCGCCACCTGACGACCTGCCATGGCCACACGAAATGCAGCCCGGAGTGCCACCTCGGTTTTTCCGAACCCAACGTCACCACAGACCAGCCGGTCCATGACCTTTTCGGACTCTAGTTCCGTCATGACCTCCGCAATCGCGGCAGCCTGATCGCGTGTTTCTTCGAACGGAAAACTGGCTTCGAACGCTGCGTATTCGTCGTCCGGCGGCGATAGGGGAACCTTGTGCACGAGCAGCCGCTCGGAATAGAGGTGCAGGAGCTCGTCCGCCAATTGCCTTAAGCGGCGTTGAATCTTGGCTTTGGTCTTCGCGAAGCTGGCACCCCCCAAGCGGTCGAGTCTTGGTTGCGCCTCACTAGTTGCATGCTTCTGTATCTGATTGAGACGGTATACCGGCAGGTACAGTTTGCCGCCGTCATACTCAATGGTCAGCAATTCGACGGGTATGCTGTCGACTAGGCGCCGCTCCAAGCCCAGATAGCGACCAATGCCATGATCCTCGTGAACCACGAAATCGCCGGGTGCAAGGGTTCGCAGATCCATGAGAGCCGCGCGACTCTTGGCTGGCGCGGTTCCTTGCCTTTTCGTATGGGTACGATGGGCAAAAACCTCTTCTTCCGTTACATAGACGCTGCGCTCGAGCGGCAGCACGGCGCCCCGAGCAAGCGAGCCCATCAATAATTTCACCGCTGGCGCGGCTTTCCGTGGGGCTTGCGACTGTGCTTCGAGCTCAACAAGAACGCCACGATGGCCGAGCAGAGTAGCCAGTCGGTCCAATTGCGAGGTGGTTCGTGCCGTTAGAAAGATGTCGAAGCCGCAAGCTTGCCAGGACCGGATATGCGTGACCAAACATTCGACGCCACTTGACTGACCCCGCGTGTTAGTTCCAGGCTGTCCCTTCAGCAAGTGCTCCAGGCCCGCGCTCGCCAGTGAGGGTGCGGGCTCGGGTATGAATTCGAGCCAGTCTAGGTTGCTCTGCCCGCCCTGCCCAATCTGCCCACTCTGCAGTAGTGCCACAACTCGATGTGACGACAGCTGTTGATTCAGTTGCTCAGTATCGACGGCCCAAGTATCAAG
>CAZCNI010000242.1:0-2942 GCA_964499765.1 uncultured Polyangiaceae bacterium | reverse complement strand
GATGTGACGACAGCTGTTGATTCAGTTGCTCAGTATCGACGGCCCAAGTATCAAGTCCAAAATGGGGTCGGTCATGCAGTGCCGCTTCTGCTTTTGCTAGTACGTCGAGCTCGTGTCGTATTGCTGCAACACATGCGGCTGCGTTTTCGAACACCACGCAGGCATTGGGCGCCAGGTAATCGAGAAGCGGCACCAGGTCGGCGTAGGCCGGTAAAAACCCCTCTGAGCCGAGAAAGGCTCTACCATCAGCAACCTCATCGCTCAGCTGTCGAGCGCGTGAGCTTGGCCAGTTCATGGCGTCACACAACGCACGGAGCGAGCCGCGCACCCTTTGCTCGATTTCCGGCGATTGGATCCGAAGCCGCGTCGGCAAGGCAAGCGTCGTCGTCTGATCAGCGCGCGTGCGTTGATCTTGTGGATCGAAGTTGCGGATGCGCGTAATGGTGTCGCCTTCGAGCTCGACACGAACGGGTAGCGAGATGCCCGGCGACCACAGATCGACGATACCCCCGCGTACCGCAAAGGTACCGGGGTCTTCCACGACGGGCAGGCGCAAGTATCCCATCTGCGACAGCGCTTGCGTAAATGTCTCGCGATCGATTGACTGGTTCAACTCAAGGTGCTGCGTAGCCTGGCGTAGGAATGTGGGCGGCACGACCCGTCGGACTAGCGCCGATGCAGGTGCCACGAACAACGGGCAACTCTCGGGTTCGGCAAGCCTGGCGAGACTTGCCGCATAGTCCATGTGTGCCTTACGATCAGGATACAGTTCGCTGTATGGGCCTTCATCGGTGGGGATGAGAGCCACAGGTCTTAGGCTCTCTGGTAGCTGCCGTTCGAGTTGAGACCAGTGAAAGCGCGCGTCGGCATATGCCGTCCGCGCTAACACGGAATCAGGCACGATATACAGCAGCGGACCGGGGATTGCCTGCGACAGGCGAGTGGCTAACGCCAACCCCGCGCAACCCCGGACTTCAGTAAGGTATTGCACGCCACTACCAGCGTGAGTAACACGGGTGACGAACTCATCGACTCGGCAAAGGGGACGGTCTTCTGGCAACTGCCAAGTATCAGCACTGCCTTGCTGTACTGCAGAGTCAGGGACGTCCATCGTCATCTATGGTGCTCAGTTGTCTTGCGGTCCAAAGCAGGTGGTTACGCGCACGCAACGCAAACGCGCCGTTAGGGTGCAACTCGAGGTGCTTGGCGAAGTAAGAGGCCGCAGTGTCGGCTCTCCCAAGCTGAACCAGAAGTACCCCGACTGCGTAGTCCACCGGATACGTAGTGTCCAGATCCGCATACCGCTTCAAGATCCGCATGCGTGTCGCAAACGGATCTTCTCCAGCCGGCGGCTGTTGGTAGAAGAAGTGCAACTGCGTTAATTCGACCTCTCGCGATGCGCGAAACTCATTCTGCTTTCCGAGCCCAGCAAGAGTCGTCCAACGTTTCAGCGCCAGGGCCCATTGCTCCGGTTCCGTTAGTGTCACATGAGTTGCATTAACGAGAGACACCAAGTCCCCCCCAAGCTCAATCAAGTTTTCACTAATGTTGCCGGTGCTCTGCCAGTCGTGGACAGCAGCAACCAGAAGCTCACACTGCAGTGCGCGTAACTGCAATACAGGCTGGTTACCCACATGCTCCTGTACGGTGTGCAACATGCCTCGCCAAGCTTGGACCTGGTCGCTAGCAAGCGGTTTCGAGACTTCATACTGCGTGCGACCAAGACGTCGGTAGACTTCACCGAGTTCTCGCACAGCAAATGGCAGTGGGTGCGCACGCGCTTGCCCAGCCAAGCCGGTGGTGCGAGCTAACTCTGCATTGAGGCTTCGGGGGTGCACCACAGGTTCAGGAACCCATCTGGGTTCAGTCGGCCGCGGCACGGCCACGATAGCTGCGACCAGTGCCAAACCCGCGGACGGCAGAATCAATGGCCAACCATCAAGCCAACCGAGGTGGCCTTGCAGTGTGCTTGGCACACGTCCACGGTGGCCGGTGCGCCCGGCCTTAGGACGAATTGCCTCGTTGCCGTTGGAATGCTTGACAGCACCACGACCCCAGATCATACGCTACCTTCCGCCTTCGCCGGCGTTTGCCGTTTTCATCGAATCGAGTTGCCGAGGTTTGCATGCATGAGAAGCGCGCTCAGTCCCGCAGTGTAATCAGAATTGCGGTCGCGTGCACCACTGAGGGCGGCGCTAACCTCGCCGGTATCAGTCGCGATATGAGTACCGGTGGCATGTATATCGAGTCGGCAGAGATCCCAGCATTCGGGACCAAGATCGGACTCAAGCTGGAAGCACCCGGACTGCATGACATAACGCTACCGGGAATCGTCCGATGGACCAAGGCTGATGGCTTTGGCGTGCAGTTTCAGCTGCTCGGCGCTCGAGAGACGCACGCGCTCGCAGAGATCGTTCGCAAGGGAAAGCTGCCCTGAGCGCCGCCGGCGTCCTCTCGCGTGACATCGCTGAGACCCAGACCCTGCCCTTTAGAATGCAGATGGGACACATTCGCCTACTCCCGGCGGGTTGCTAGCATAGTGCGCACAGGTCATACCCTCAGTGGGCGGACATTCCGGGGCGCCCCCCCCGGCAACTGCGCGACAAAGGCGACTACATGTGCCAACGCCATTCTGTGAGGCGACGCAGGTGAGGCCCGCTTTGCACAATTCGGTTGCCGAGCAGAGCTCAAGAGCATCTGAGGAACCTGTGGGCAGGCAACCGAGACCACCACGAGAATCGATGATGTAACAACTCTGCCCTGTAGGGCATGAACTTTCGTCGAACACATCGCAATCGTCAGTGAGCTCGCAAACCCCAACCCCTGCTGACACGGCGACGCTTGAACCAAGTGTCAATAATTCCACGGCACCCGTGCAGCTTTCATTGGCCTCGCAGACGCTCCAATCTCCGCCACAGCACATGTGACGGCATCGTCCATCA
>CAZCNI010000241.1:0-4198 GCA_964499765.1 uncultured Polyangiaceae bacterium | reverse complement strand
CAGCGGGATGGTCTGGCTCTTGCCGTCCACCATGTCGCCTTCCATGTAAAGAATGGCCACCTTGCGAACCGAGTCGAAATGCGAGCTCTCTCGCTGCGCCAAGGGTTCGTCGACCATCATTACCGAATGGCCCAGCACCTGTGTGATCTGATCTTCAATCTGGTAGCTGTATGCATACTGATCGACCAGGCCTGCCACCTTGGCTTCCGAAGCAACGAAGGGACCTTTCGCAATGGTCTCGGTCACCTGCGGCACGGTCAGGTGTCGGCCTTGGGCTATGCCGGTGATGACTTGACCATTGACCGCCTCGAGTAGCTGCTGTGAATCGTTGCGCGCAATATCGGTGGGCCCCTCGCGCATGAACGACTCGGGCGCGCTCTTGTGGTCGCCGATGCGAACGAAGTCGGCTTTGACTCCCAGCTTGTCGAGCAGACCCTTGAAGTAGAAGTGCGTCGTCGAAAGCCCAGCAAAGCGGATACCACCGGCAGGGTGAATCAAGATACGGTCTGCACTCGAGCAGACGTAGAGGGCATTGCCTTTGGCATCATCCAGGTGGCAAAGCACGCGCTTGCCGTGTGCTTTGAGGTTCTCGACAGCATCGCGCAGCTCTTGAGCGTATGCCAGACTGTGCGCGGGCGCGGTGCGCAGCTCGAGCACGACGGCTTCGACACTATTTTCTTGCTCGGCAATCGTCCAGAGCTTGCGTAGCAGTGCTACGTGCCCGCGTGGGCTCGGCGTGTCCTCAATCAGGAACCGCAGCGCGGTGTGCGGGATTTCTACCGCGGCAGACGAGCGGAAGCTATGAATCGCAGCGTCAAAGTAAAGGTTCGAATAGGCCTTGTAGCGCGCGTTACTTCCGTGGGCATCGCCCACCAAAGTGCCCACGCCTACCTCGGAGCTCCCCTGGGGCCCGTTGAAAGCGACCGACACGCCACCGGTGGCCAGCCACGCTCGGTAACCCGTTCGATTGTCGGGATCGGAGATGGCCACATCGGCACGCAAATGTCCGAAGCCCGGGATCTTCACGCCCAGTGAAGCACGCGGCACGAAGTAGTCGGCGGTGTATTTCGGATAGATGTACGTGTTCATCAACCCGAGTTCAACCGCGTCGTTGCCAAACGGTCGAATCGTCAGTGCGACTTCGAGCGACGGGTCCAGACGATAGTAGCCTTCACTTAACGGCGCATTGATTGCTCGACCCCAAATGCCAAACCCGACCGTGTCCCACGGCCGCGCTACGTAGCCGAGTGCCCAAGCATCAATGCCGTGAAACTGCCGAGAATCCGAATAGCTACGTTGCCAAGCAACGCCAATTGCAGAGGCATCCGTGAGCTTGATACCAGCACCCCAATTGAGCAGTTGATAAGCCGGAAGGCCCGAACGGTCCGGAGGGCTCACTAGATCGACGCGCAATGCCGTGCCCAAGCGCAAGAACGGGATCGGAAAGCCGACTGCGAATGCATGGCCTTGCTGGGGCAACTGCGATTGCTCGCTGAGGAACACGCCCGTCCAACGCAGTTCTGCCCCAGGCAGAAACGCCAACACGGCAGGGTTCATGACGACTGCGGTCGTGTCAGCCGAGCCCACTGCATCCCGACCGGGAGCAGGCAGGGCATTGGGGCGATCGAACGCGGATTGTGCCCCTGCGCGCTGGGCGAAACCAAGTGTCGCAGTGATCAAGAGTCCGGTGCCGAGGGTGCGAATCGGAGAAACCATTGCGGCGGAGCTTAGTACTACTTGGACCGTATTCCAATTGCCGCGACAAATGGCCCTGCTGGGGGCTAAAAGAAGATGATATCATAGCACCCATGAGCGAACCGGCTGGCTACTTCAAGCACTGCAGCACGTGTAAGACGCCCATTGCCTTTGGCGCACAATACTTCGTTTGTAGTGTCTCTACCTGCAATCGCCCTAAGATCGGAATGTTCTTTTGCAGCTTGCCTTGTTGGGAAGCCCATGTACCAGAAGCGCGCCATCGGGATGCCTGGGCCGAACACGCCAAAGCTCCCTCGCAGGCGGAGCACGCCGCTGCACACGAAGATGCACCGGTGCCGGTGCGCTCAAGGATCATCCAAACGGAGCCGCGGCGCGTCCCTGTCGCAACCGCGACGCGAACCGATCAAGACGACGGTGTTCTGGTCGTGGTCTCCAAGCTCAAGCGCTACATTCGCGAACGCTCGGAAATGAACACTTCTGACACGGTTACGGCGCCGCTCTCCGAACACCTGCGTTCGCTGTGCAACGAAGCCATTCGCAATGCGGCACGCGACGGACGCAAGACCGTGATGGACCGCGATTTCACGCCGCTGTTCGATAAGAAACATGGTTGATGGGGCAAACCCTCCGCGCCACAACCGTTACGGTAACTGACCATTCCTCACATCTCCGAAAACCCGCCCGCCACGCGATGAATGCTTAGATACGGAAGGCGGGTCGCGCAGCAACCAAACGAATGAGTGCAGCAACGACCAAGAAGAATGGTCAGCGGGTGGTATCCGGACACGCCACGGGTTCGCTCTGGGCGGCTGTCACCTCGTAGTGACCCACGCCAACGTCCGAGGGCACGTTCGTCTGAAGCATGAAATGACCGCGCGCATCAGCCAAGGTGGACCCAAGTGCGTGATGCATGCTGGCGCTGCGAAGCGCAAAGTCCACCCGCGCACGCCCGCAGTCTCGAGCACGCGACTTGACGTCACCTTCGAGTACCAAAACCTCACCGCGGTGCACTGCGGCTTGGCTCTTGAGAACGAAAGTGACGCTCGTATCCTCTAGCGCAGCTGCGGGCACCCCAGAGTCTGCAGGCACGGGTTCGCGCACGTCTTTGTCTTTCGAACTGGGTTGGTCCGGCGCGGGAGGCTCGGTTTGCGACAGGGGCGCGCGTTGAGACGAGGGCATACCAGGGACTCGTTCCGCTTGTATTTCGGGGCTCGCTGCTTGCCCGAAAGCCGTTTGCCCGGAAGCGTCCATGCGCGACTGAGTCGCGGCCCCCGCCTGAGTGGGCCAGTCGTAGTTGTCCGCCGGCATTCGGTACGGCGCACCTTCAGGCGTCTCGCCGTCGAATTGGAAGCTCGGCGCGGCTCCACCAAGGTCGATCCGGTGCCAAACCAGACCGTCGAACACTTCGACCCAGGCATGCGCTTCGTTGTGAACGAAACGAGCAGGGATGCCGAGCGCCAGTGCGGTGACGACGAATGCATAGGCGCGATGCCGGCAAACACCTTTGCGCGAGAGCGCCAAACGTTGATAGAGTTCGCGACCTGCAACCGGCTCAAGGTGATTCGTGCTGGGTGTGAAGCCGCGGAAATAGGCCACCAAAGCGCGAACCGCGTCGGTCGGCGAAGCTACGCGAGAGACCCCAATCTGATCGAGGACGGGCACCGCTGCGCGTGCCACCGTCGGCGGCACTGGGGGAAGCGCAGACGCCAACTTCGCATACGAGTTCACGGCGATCTCAGGCGACAGCGCAGCCCGATCGGCGGCAATTCGCAGCACTAGGCGTGCCTTGCCGATGAGAGTCGGCGCATCGAAGTACCAGTTTTCGGCGGAGTCGACTGCGATTTGAAACGGCACGGACGGCTCGAGATCAGCAGCAAGCACTCGCATGCCGGCGGCTACGCTGGGAATCGATACTGCGTGACCGCCCACCAGCGTGATGTCGCCGAAAAACTCGTCCTGGCCCGGCTCGGGAGAATTGTCGAGCGACACGTTGTGTGTGGTCGCATCCGTGACAACCAATTCGAATGACTCATTGACTGCGTCAAAGGCACGCAGTCGTTTGAACGGTGCAATACTCGGCCGAAATGGTTCGTGGTAATGGAGCGTGCCGGAGTCACTGGTCACCCCGTCAATCTGAAACCGGGCTGCGGCCGAGGGAGCAGGCCCATAGGTGGGCGCTTTTGTGGAATGGGCGACGCGGTAGGGATCGGGCGCACTTACCGGCCCGTTCGGCGTGCGTATTGTGGCCGGCATCTTTCCCGAAGGTGTGAGCACACCGAGTCTCAAGTCTTCGGCCGCATCGGGTGGGATGTATTCGTGTTCAATGACACCACTCTGCCCGAAAGCGCCCGGCGCGATCACCCAGCCCAACGATGAGCAGACCAGGAGTCGCCAGAAATACCGACCGTGCGCTGGCTGCAGTCTATGCAAGCGGGACCTCGTTTGACCAGAGCCAGTCTACCTGTCTCCCGATTGGCGTCGA
>CAZCNI010000240.1:0-4208 GCA_964499765.1 uncultured Polyangiaceae bacterium | reverse complement strand
ATTTCGAAGGTGCTCAAGTTGGCGGTCTATCCCTGCAAGATACTGGAAAGCTCCCCGCTCCCCGTTGGCTTCTTGCCGACCGTCAAATCGCAGAAAATCACCGCGTATTTGTACCCGGACGAAGATTCCAAGCTGATGGCATGCAAGTCGATTCCATTGACTCATCTGGTGCTTTACGGGTCTCTTGCCCGGGAGGGCCTGCGCATGGGGGAGGCGCTATCGTTACGCTGGCAGGACGTAGATCTCGAACGTGGAATAGTCACCCTAGACGAAAACAAGACCGACGATCCGCGGTCGTGGGCAATGTCGCCGGGCGTAGCTCGTGCGCTGTCTACGATACAGCCCTACGGTGTATCGCCGGCTGCATTGGTATTCGGGGCCATTACAGAAGACAGGCCAGCAGAAGCGTTTAGGGTCCACCTGAAGCAAGCGGGTGTAGTCCGCGCCGAATTGTTTTCTGACACCAAGCTGCGCCGCCCGATTCGATTGCACGACCTGCGCGCAACGTTCGTCACGCTGGCGCTCGCGAATGGCAAATCGGAATCTTGGGTGAGTGACAGAACCGGGCACCGCTCTAGCTCGATGATCCAGCACTACAACCGGCAGGCGCGCAAAGCGGCGGAGCTCGGCTTTCCGATGCTTGCACCACTCGATAGGGCGTTAGACCAGGCCCACCCTGTGTGGGCCTGGGCTGCGCCAAGTGAAACGGTCAGAAGTGACGAAATCCCTTATTTTCTAGGGTGCCCAGGGTCGGAATCGAACCAACCACACGTGGATTTTCAGTCCACTGCTCTACCGACTGAGCTACCTGGGCATTCCTGCTGGACACGATTGAGCCCGGCAGGGGCGCGTATTTAGCGCAGTCCAGGCGGGCGGTGCAACCGGTTTTGCATCGGTTTTTGAGGGGAGGCCGGCCGACGCAACGTAGTGAGGACGGAACTGCGGATTTTCTCGAATTTGGGATATGCTGGCTTGCCGTGGAAAGCCTGTCGAACTTCGGAATCCCGAATCCCTATACGTCGGAGGAATACCTGCAGGCGCTGCTCAGGAAGACCGTTGCCGCCGGTGCGAGCGATTTGCACTTGAAGGTGGGGCAGCCGCCCGGCGCGCGGGTGCGCGGCAGTCTTGTTTACTTCCGGTTGGAACCGCTGACAGCCGACGCCACCTATGCCGCTGCCGCACATCTCTTACGGAGTCGGGACCTGGCGGGTGGCCTTGAGTCCATCAACGAGGTGGACGCATCGTATGAAGTGCCAGACCTCGCACGCTTTCGTGTCAACGTGTATCGGCAGCGTGGCACGCTTGCGATTGTTCTTCGTATCATTCCATTCAAGATTCCAAGCATCGATGAGCTCGGGCTGCCTGCAGTGTGTCGCACATTGGCAGAGAAGGATCGGGGGTTGGTGCTGTGCGTGGGTGCTGCTGGCAACGGTAAGAGCACTACGCTAGCCGCCATGATCGATCATATGAATCGGAATCTTTCGCGACACATCGTCACGGTCGAAGATCCGATTGAATACCTCTACCAAGACGAACGCTCGTCGATCAGCCAGCGCGAAATTGGGATTGATACCGCGGGTTTTGCACAAGCACTGCGCGCTGCCCTGCGACAAGACCCCGATGTGATTCAAGTGGGAGAAATTCGCGACGGCGAAACGATGGACATTGCGCTCAAGGCCGCCGAGACGGGCCACTTGGTGCTTAGTACGCTACATACGCCTGACGTCACACGTACCATGAACCGAGTAGCGGCGCTTTTTGCTGGATCAACTGAAGACGTTCGAGAACGACTGGGGGACGCGCTACAAGGCATCGTTGCTCAACGTCTATTGCCGCGTGCTGATGGCTGTGGCCTTGCACTAGCAACAGAGGTCCTGGTGGGGACCGGAAGCGTGCGGGAGACCATCAAGCGGCCGCTCGGCAATCCGCCGCTCAAAGAGCTCATGGAACAAGGTGCCAGTATGTACGGCATGCACACGTTTGAGATGAGCATCAAGTTGCTCCTGCACGATTCAATCATCGACCGGGAAGTGGCGCGGCAGTACCTGGGGTTCTGAACCCTCTGCGACGAATTGCAACGCGCGACTAGCTGGGTGCAACATCCCGCGCTAAGAACGCCCTGTGTCTATCGCAGAATTACGTCACAATTGGTCGCTCTCTGAAATCCGAGACCTGCATGAATTGCCGCTGTTCGAGTTGATCGACCAGGCGCGCAGCGTCCACCTGAAGCACCACCCCAAGAACTCACTTCAACTCTGTACCTTGCTCAGTGTTAAGACGGGCGGCTGTCCGGAAGATTGTGGTTACTGCTCGCAGTCTTCGCGGCACCACAAGAGCCCAGTGGAACCGCAGCGACTTCTGGACGTGCAGGCGGTGGTTGAGGCTGCGCGCGCAGCAAAGCTCAATGGTGCGACTCGCTTCTGCATGGGGGCTGCCTGGCGAAGCGTGAAGGATGGTCCCGCATTCGAGCGCGTGCTGGAGATGATTCGCGGCGTAAAAGCAGAAGGTCTCGAGGCTTGCGTCACATTGGGTATGCTGACTCCCGAACAGGCGGGCAAGCTTCGCGAGGCAGGCCTCGATTCGTACAATCACAACCTGGACACATCGCGGGACTACTACCCTAACGTTGTGTCGACACGCAGCTATGATGACCGGCTCAAGACGCTGCGCGCGGTGCGCAATGCTGGGATCGGCGTTTGCTGTGGGGGCATCATCGGTATGGGTGAATCGCTCGATGACCGGTGCCGGTTGCTGATCGAACTGAGTCAGCTTGACCCTCACCCCGAGAGTGTGCCCATCAATAGTCTGGTGGCCATTTCTGGCACCCCAATGGAGAACCAGCCGCGAGTGGATCCGGTCGCGGTCGTGCGAATGATAGCCACCGCGCGTATTTTGTTACCGAAATCGCGCGTTCGTTTGGCTGCTGGTCGGCAAGAGCTCGGACGAGAAGGTCAAATCCTCTGCCTCTATGCTGGAGCCAACAGCATCTTCTATGGCGATCAGTTGTTGACGACTCCTAATCCAGAGCCCGGTACTGACGTTGAACTGATTCGTGTAACAGGTCTTCAGCCGCTGTTGCCGGACATGAGCTCAGCCGCTGCAGTGGCTTCTGTTGCTGCGCGATAGATCTACGGCACTACGTGCAAACCTGGGTCGTTTGCGGCCCAGGTTAGTAGGTCGCCAGCGGCTGTGGTAATCACCGTCACACCAAGCGCTCGTGCCTCACGAATTGCTGTGGGTGCTCCTTCCGTCCGCGATGCGGAGAGTAGTACGTCCGCTGCTGCAATCCATCTCAAGGTCTGGGTGCGGGGCAGGGGTCCAAGAAAACGAACACTGGGGAATGTTCGGGACAAGTTTTGGTACAGCGGGCCTCCGCCGCAAACGACTATCTGAGCTCGTGGAACTTGCAGAGCTGCGCGAAGTGCCACCTCGACGCGCTTGGATGAGATCAATCGCGCAACCACCAGTATGAGTGGGCGCTCATCAATGCCAAGACTTAGCCGAAGCTCGCTTCTGTTGGGCAAATTTGGGAGCTCGATCGGGGCGGTTTCTACCACGATCCGTGCGCTCAGTTGATGATGGGTCAAGTCATCTAAACGATCTGCGAGTGACTTCGACACGCATTGAATCGCTGGATTGTCTTGCTTAAGGCATGCAATTGCTCTTGCGCGGATAGGACTCGGAAGACGCTCTAAAAGTCCAAGATCGCTTCCGTGAACCACGACGCGTGAAAGCTTGGGGTGGCCCGCTGCAATAGGCCAGTAACTTGGCAAGATGAAATGAGCGTTGACCTCATTGAAGTCGTTGCGTGCGAACAGTTGCTGTCGAGCAAGTGCCAAGAACAGCGCTGAACCAAGCCATCTGTCCGGGCGCCCGCGGAGCCTTGCCAATACCCCGGGCGAGCCAAATGCGCCGAAATGCGGGATTTCGACCATCTCCTCGGTGTTGTTGACGTCGCGGCGGGCGCTTGGAGCAAACACAGTGACTGCATGGCCTTGGTCGATCTGGATGCGAACCTCAGCGCGAATGAAGTGACCTGCCACGTCATCATCGATACTGGGGTAGGATGTTGTGACGACAGCGAGCCGCCTCACCAATGGGCTCGTTTCGGTTGTCACGGCGGGAGTTGTTCTAGCGCGCAAAGAGCTTCAGGTCCGAGAGCAGCCACCAAGTCAGCCTTCGCAAATTCTCGCTTAAATTCCAGCGAG
>CAZCNI010000239.1:1775-4208 GCA_964499765.1 uncultured Polyangiaceae bacterium | reverse complement strand
CTCTGCTGACTCTTGGTCGGGATCCTTAGGTCGAGTAGATTCGGGCTCGGTTGTCGGTGTCGCCAACGTCGCCATGGGACTTGGCGGGGGTATCGTGCCGTCAATGCTAACCGGGCCACCGCAACCCTTACAATTGATCGTCACGATACGCCCGCGAACCTTCTTAGCAAAGAGCTCGTCTGGCACGGTGAGGCGTCTTCCGCAGGCCTGGCATACGTACTGACAGCCCATATCGGGTTCTCAGCCTAGTGCCAATCGACCCTTGACGCGAGGTTTTCAAGGCGATCAGGTGGCGGTACAGCTGGAAACCCCGATGGAATCACATTTCTCGCCGGACTGGTCTTTCGTCGGGCCAGCTAAAGCGGGGCAAACGAGTTACGGGCGCACTCTGAGCGCCTGCCGCCCGCCTAGAAAAGTTCACTGCCATGCCACAGTCGACGTGACGCTCTTGCCGACTATGATTAAATCACCATGAGGAGCTCATTACGGTTTCTGGTCACGGCAGTGCTGCTTGCGGCAGCCTGCAAGAGCGTTGGTAGTCATCCAGAACCACCAAAGGCCGAATCGCCCTTGCCGATGTCAGCGTCGGCTAGCTTGGCACCGCCTGCTCCGGTGCCCAGTGTTGCACCAACTACCTTCTCACGTTTGCCGCCGCATTGGGCCCACGCGTCACCCGCCACGGTGACCAGCACTCAAGGCATGGTGGTTACCGACAACGCCCTTGCAACGAAAGTTGGGAGCGAAGTTTTGCGCAATGGCGGAAACGCGGCGGACGCGGCAGTGGCAACAGCATTTGCATTGGCGGTAGCCTACCCAACTGCCGGTAATGTCGGCGGCGGTGGGTTTGCCGTGACCTTGTTCGGCGGTAAAGCCCGCGCCTTGGATTTTCGCGAGACAGCGCCTGGCGCTGCGCGTCGCGACATGTATCTCGATCCGCACGGACAACCCAACCAGGATGCGCGACAGGGGATCCGTTCTGCGGGCGTGCCGGGAAGTGTCGCGGGCTTGCGCCAGTTGTACGACGTCCTCGGCTCGAAGTCGAAAACTTGGGCAGAGCTGCTTTTGCCCGCCATTGAGCTCGCGGAAAAGGGGTTTGTCGTCGACGAGGCTTTCCGTGCCGGGATAACAGAGCGTATTGAGCGTTTGGCAAAACACCCGGTGACCGCCGGGTTGTTCCTTCCAGGTGGCAACCCACCGCCAGTTGGCTCGACTTGGAACAATCCGCCACTTGCGAGAACCTTACGCAGGATCGCCGAAAAGGGCCCAGACGATTTCTATCGAGGAAATACAGCCCGACTGCTGGCCGCACAAATGCGAGCAGAGGGCGGGCTCGTGACGCTGGCTGATTTGGCGGCATATCGCGCCAAGTGGCGGGACGTACTCGAGTTCACGTACCGCCAAGCGAAAGTCATAGCCATGCCACCGCCCTCATCGGGTGGAGTGACCCTGGCAATGATCTGCAACATTCTAGATGGCACGGACCTCAAGCAGCAGGGCAGTCAGTCACCCGCGGCCCTACACCTCCTGTTCGAAGCGCTGCGGCGCTCATTTGCCGCGCGTAACGCCAAACTGGGCGATCCTGACTTCGTGAAGATGCCCTTGGCCGAGTTGCTCAGTGCGAAGTGGGCGGACGACCAACGCGCCTCTATTCTACCGGAGCGAGCCACACCGTCATCGGAGATCGAAAGTGCGGGGGCGCCGAGTGCCACAGGTCCGCATACAACCCACTTCTCGATTGTGGACAGAGAAGGCAACGCCGTGGCGCTGACGACAACCATCAACTGGTGGTACGGGGGGGGAGTTTCAGTGAAGGACGCGGGGTTTGTGCTCAACAATGAGATGGATGACTTCGCATCCGTTCCGGGCAGCGCGAACGCATTTGGGCTGGTGCAGGGTGAAGCAAATGCGATTGCGCCAGGCAAGCGCATGCTCTCGTCGATGGCACCGACGATCGTTACGGACACCAACGGCCAAGTGCGATTGGTGCTGGGCGCAGCCGGAGGACCGACAATCATCAGTACCGTATTCGAGGAGTTGTCAAATGTTGTCGACTTCGAACTCGATGCCGGTACGGCTGTAGGTTTACCGCGCTTTCATATGCAGCACTTGCCCGATTTGGTGCTCTTCGAGAAGGGGGGGCTGCAGGACGAAACAATGAAGCGTTTGCTCGAGATGGGATACGCATTCAAAGAGCGCGACCACGTGGCGGATGCGCCTCTGATTCAACGGGTGGGCGACTCGTGGATTGGCGTGGCCGAGCCCCGCCGTGCGGGTTCGCTTGCCGCTGCACCATGAAGCCAAATGACAGCGCAACGTGTCGGCGCCCACATCCTCTTACTTTCCCCGCCCTAGCTCTGCTCCTCCTAGGACTTAGCGGTGGTCCTCCGACCACTCCTCGGCGTCGCGGTCCTCCGACCACTCCTCGGCGTCGTC
>CAZCNI010000239.1:0-1675 GCA_964499765.1 uncultured Polyangiaceae bacterium | reverse complement strand
GGTCCTCCGACCACTCCTCGGCGTCGCGGTCCTCCGACCACTCCTCGGCGTCGTCCTTGGCATCTCGGCTGCGCCAGGGATTGATTGCGAACGGTCAACGACAGATAACCGCTCGACAAGATGCCTGGAACTGCGTCGAAGATGGATACGAGCATTGCCTTTGGTTGAATATCGAGGGATTCTTTATGATTGGTGGCTTACACATCTGAGATTGAAGTGCGGACCCAACGTCGAGAGTCCCGACGCAAGACGATTGCGGTGCTAATCGACCATTCCGATCACCCGGGTTCGGGGTATCAGTCAAAGTTGCGCGCCGGCTTCGAACGAGCGTGCGAAAAGCACGGTGCTGATCTTCTCTTCGTCGTTGGCTGTGCTCTTGAAAGTAGGGATCCGATAAGCGCTGCTCACAACGCGGTGTATGAGCTTCTCTACAGCGGAGGTGTCGACGGTGCGATCTTAGTTGCGCCTGGTCTCGGAGCTGTCTGTGGCGCGCATCGACTTGTTCAGCTGGCCATCGATCTTCAGCCGGTGGCTATCTGCAGTCTTGGTATCGAGCTATCCGGCGTGCCCAGCATTACCATCGAGAACCACTCGGGCATGTCTGGCGTCTTGGAGCACATCATTGATGTGCACGCGTGCCGTCGCATCGCGTTTATTGGCGGTCCCCATAAGAACCCCGATGCATGTGCGCGTCTCCAGGTGTATCGGCAGGTGTTAACTGAGTTCAATTTGCCGTTCAATCCGAGCCTGATCGTGCATGGCGAATTCACCTTCCACACCGGCATGCTTGCTGCCAACGTGTTGCTCGAGTGCGGAGCCAAGTTCGACGCGATTGCTGCAGCCAACGACGAGATGGCGCTGGGTGCTATTGAAGCGCTCAAGCAACATGGGCAGCGCGTGCCTCGCGATGTCCGCGTCGTTGGGTTCGACGATATTGTCGCTGCGCGGTTCTCCAATCCACCGCTCACGACCGCGCGTCAGCCGCTCGAAACAATGGCCGGCCTTGCTGTGGAGCACATCGTTACGCAATGGGAAGGGCGAGAGCCGCCTGGGTTGACGCGCTTGCCGGTCGAGGTCGTGGCTCGGCGCTCGTGCGGCTGCTTGTTCCGCAAGGGCCGACACTCGGTCCCCTGCCCGCCTCCCGCGGACCCGGGCACCGGACTGCTCACCACCGAACACTCTGCAAGGTTAGCGGCGCAACTCGACCGCATATTGACGCAATCCGGCGTTGCTTGTGCGGTTTCGGGCGAGCAACTATTGCTGGCAGTCCAGGGACAATTCCACGGCCAACGCGACGCATTTGTGACGGTACTCGAGACACTTCTCGACCCAGTCACCAGTAGTAATGAATTCTTCGACCACGTTCAGGCGGCTGTGACGCTGATGCGTGACGAGTTCAACACGGTGGGCGCATCGCATCTCGAAGACCTGTGGGATACTGCGCGATGCACGATCGCATTGGCCAATACACGTTTCCAATCCGAGCAGCGAGCGAATATCGAGCTAATCTATCAGAACCTATTGCACTGTGGTGAACGGCTCTCCAGCGTGCCGGACTTCGAGACTCTCAATCGAGTGCTCACCCAGGAACTGCCACTGGTGCCCATCAACGACTTGTTCGTTGCAGTCCGATCACCCGAGCGGGCAGGGTTGCGCCCTATCATTGGAATTCGCG
>CAZCNI010000238.1:0-4211 GCA_964499765.1 uncultured Polyangiaceae bacterium | reverse complement strand
GGAAAGATCGCGGCCCATGATTCGCTCGCTACTGAGATCAGCGGCGTGTTTGCAGGCGGCGATGTGGTGCTCGGCCCGGCTTCATTGGTTGAGGCCATGGCGCATGGGCATCAAGCCGCCGATGCGATTCACGCATTCCTTCGGAGCAAACCACTGCCGGTAATCGATCGCAAAAAGCGCGATTGGGCACCCAACCCTAACCCGGCTGCGCCCAAAGCTCCACAGCTTCGCCTCGTGCGTGCAGATGGTGCGAAGCGCACCAAGAACTTCAGTGAGATCGAGTTGGGATACACGCCCGAGCAAGCCAGAGCTGAAGCTCAGCGTTGCCTTGCTTGCGGCCTGTGCAGTGAATGTGGGCTATGTACCAAAACCTGTTCAGCCGGCGCGATCGTGCATGACATGCAGCCCAGCACAGAGAGGCTCAAGGTGGGCTCCGTGGTGCTCACGCCGGGCTTCGAGGAGTTTCAGGCTTCGGGGCGCGCTGAATTTGGCCATGGGCGCTACGCTAATGTGCTCACCAGCGTGCAGTTCGAGCGGATGCTCAGTGCGTCGGGCCCAACCGAAGGCAAAGTGCTGCGTCCTTCGGATAACAAGACTGCCAAGCGCATCTGCTTCATCCAATGCGTGGGCTCGCGTGATCCGGCGCGGGGCAATGGCTACTGCTCGTCGATCTGTTGTATGTCGGCAACCAAAGAAGCCATGGTTGCTCTAGAGCACGTGCCGGGCCTTGAGGTCTCCATCTTCTGCATGGACGTGCGCGCATTCGGCAAAGAATTTGACGGCTATGTGAACCGGGCGCGGGACGAACACGGAGTCAAGTACATCCGTGCTATCCCGTCACGCGTAGTCGAGATGCCGAACAGTAAGAACCCGCGCGTGCGCTTCATCGACGAAAGCGGGACGCAGCAGCAAGAAGAGTTCGACCTGGTCGTCTTGTCCGTGGGATTGCGTCCTAGCGCGCAGGTCAAGGCCACGGCGGAGAAGCTCGGTATTGCGCTCAACCAGTTTGGGTTCTGCGAGACGAATCGATTGGCCCCGATGGCTGCATCGCGGCCCGGTGTCTTTGTCGCAGGCGCCTTCCAGGAACCCAAGGACATCCCGGAATCAGTCGCTCAAGCGTCCGGTGCTGCGGCTTGCGCTATGGAAGGACTGGCATCGGCACGCGGTACGCTCATCAAACGTCACGAATACCCATGGGAGCGAGATGTCACCGATGAGGAGCCACGTGTGGGTGTGTTCATCTGCCACTGCGGGCACAACATCGCTTCGGTCGTAGATGTGCAGGCCGTGGCTGATTCAGCCAAACGCCTCAAGAACACCGTGCATGTGGAGACCAACCTCTACACGTGCTCAGACACGAGCCAGCAACACATTCAGGAGATCGTTCGCACCAAGCGACTGAATCGTCTGGTCGTGGCTTCTTGCTCGCCGCGGACGCACGAAGTGCTGTTCCAAGAAACGCTGCGCGAGGCAGGGTTAAACCAATATCTGTTCGCGATGACCAACATCCGAGACCAGTGCTCTTGGGTGCACCGCGACGACCCCGAGGCCGCCACGGAAAAGGCAGTCGACCTAATGAAGATGGCGGTGGCCCGAGCGCGGCACCTCAAGGCGCTGGGCACGGGTCGTTTGCCAGTTTCACAGTCCGCAATGGTGCTCGGTGGCGGCTTGGCTGGCATGACCTCGGCGCTTGCGATTGCCGACCAAGGTTTCCAAGTACACCTGGTCGAAAAGGATTCAGCGCTTGGTGGGCAGCTGCGCTTCATCCACACAACACTCGAGGGCGCTGACGTACCGGCGTATCTGGCGCAGCTCGTTGCGCGAGTGACGCACCACCAAAAGATCACGGTCCACCTGAATGCAAAGCCGCTTCAGATCTCTGGGCATGTGGGCCACTTCACATCTCGCGTCGAAACCGCTGGGGTCGAATCAACTATCTCGCACGGCGTAGTGATCGTGGCGATTGGCGGCGCGGAACGCCAAACTGATCTCTATTTGAACGGTAAGCACCCTAGCGTTGTGACACAGCGGCAATTCGAGACCCAGCTGGCAGAGAAGAAACTCGCCAAGCAGCTCGGTGAGCACCCGACTGTGGTCATGATTCAATGCGTGGACAGTCGCAACGAGAAACACCCCTATTGCAGCCGGGTGTGTTGCTCGGAGGCGATCAAGAACGCGCTTACGCTCAAGCAACAGAAGCCCGACGCCAAGGTGATTGTCCTGTTCAAGGACGTCCGCACCTACGGCTTCCGTGAGCTCTACTATCAAGAGGCGCGTGAAGCAGGGGTGGTGTTCATGCGCTACCCGGAAGACAAGAACCCAGAGGTTGCCGATAAATCCGGCAAACTCCAGGTCAACGTGGTGGACAGCAGCACCGGGCGGCAGATGACCTTGCCTGCCGATCTGCTCGTGCTTTCAACCGGTATCGCGCCGAGCGAAGATCATCCTGTGCTCTCTGGGCTGCTGCGCTCTGCGCTTACGGCCGATGGCTTCTTCCTCGAGGCACACCCCAAACTGCGTCCGGTCGACTTGGCCAATGAAGGCGAGTTTCTCTGCGGCATTGCGCACTCACCACGGTTCATCGACGAAACGATCGCTCAAGCCAAAGCGGTGGCTGGGCGCGCGGCGACGATTCTGTCCCGCAGCCACCTGGAGATTGCAGGCCAGATCGCAAAGGTGGACCCGGTTCACTGCGTGGCTTGCGCAACCTGTGTCAAGGTGTGCCCGTACGGTGCGCCCATGATCAACGACCTGCACAAGGCCGAGATCCAAGGCGCCAAGTGCATGGGTTGCGGCTCGTGCGCAGCAGAGTGCCCCGCGCATACAATCACTTTGCAGCACCAAGAAGAGCAACAAGTGGCAGCCATGCTCGACGAGCTGCTGATGGCCTCTGGAGACCAGTCATGACCCAAACCCAGACGGCGAAACCGTCCACTGCGGTAGCGGAATTCCAGCCGGATATAGTGGCCTTCTGCTGTAACTTCTGCGCGTACGCCGCCGCCGATCTGGCTGGTTCGCGCCGTATGCAGTACCCAGCGAATGTGCGCATCGTGCACGTGCCTTGCACAGGCAAACTCGAGATGGAACAGATTCTGTCGGCATTCGAGCACGGGGTCGATGGGGTCTTGATCGCGGGCTGTCTCGAGGGGGGCTGCCACTTCTTGGAGGGCAACCTACGCGCTAGAAAGCGCTCGGACCACCTGCGTCAAGTGCTCGACGAGATTGGCGTAGGCGCTGAGCGACTGCGCATGGTCAATCTTTCCGCGGCAATGGCACCGACGTTCGTTCAGCGCGTCAACGAGATCGTCACCACCGTAAAGAACCTTGGACCCAATCCACTCAAGTCTGCGTCGCCCCGCTAATCAAAGAAATCGGAGCATCCTGTGATCGTTGCAACTCCTAAGTCCTATACCGAAATCAAAGACCTGCTCAAGGGGCATAAGAAGGTGTTGTTTGCCGGTTGCGGCACTTGTGTCACCGTCTGCCTGGCAGGTGGCGAGCGCGAGGTCGGCATTGCTGGCTACGCCACACGCATGGCGCGCAAGATCGATGGCGAACCCATCGAAATCGAACAGGTCACCATCGAGCGTCAGTGCGAAAACGAGTTCATCCAGGACCTCGCCGAACCCGCGAGTCGCAACGAAGCCATTGTTTCATTTGGCTGCGGCGCGGGCGTGCAAGCGATCGCCGAGCGTTTCCCGAACAAGCCCGTCTACGCCGCCCTCAACACCAACTTTATTGGCATTCTCGAGGAGCAGGCAGTTTGGGCCGAGAAATGCATGGCCTGCGGAGACTGCCAGCTCGCTGAGTTTGGCGGCATCTGCCCAATTACTCGTTGTGCCAAGCACATGCTCAATGGTCCCTGTGGCGGCTCCACCGAGGAGCACTGCGAAGTTGCCGAGGATCGCCCCTGCGCTTGGCAATTGATTCACAAGCGCTTGAGCGGGATTGGCCAACTCGCGCGCCTCGAGAAGATCCAGCCGCCCAAGGATTGGGGACCATCGTGGCACGGCGGTGCGAGGAAAGTGGTTCGATCAGAACATCGGATGTAGGGGAGTAGCGTCCCCAAGTGGCGTGCCACCCTTTATTGTCGATGCGGCGCGGGAAGGATAGTGCCGGCGAGTGGGTCGTTCTCGAACGTGCAGCGCACTCGAGCCTGGCCCTTCAGGCTTCAGGCTTTCAGGCTTCTGGCTTCTGGCTTCTGGCTTCTG
>CAZCNI010000237.1:0-4213 GCA_964499765.1 uncultured Polyangiaceae bacterium | reverse complement strand
CTCGATGATGAACGGTCCACGCACATAGCCGTCGGTCGCGCCCACCAGCTTCAAAACCTCCACCTCGGCGTGGCGCTTCTGCAGCACCATGCGCACCGCGGACGATACTACGCTGATCACCGCGCCTAGCACCAGCAGGGTCAGCGCAAGTGCCGCGGTGATGCCGCCCGAGAAAACCGAGGTCATTTTTGAAGACCAATGAGCGTACGTCTCCACGCCTTCTACGCCCGGCAGCGGCCGCAATTGGTCGGCGACGCGTTCACGAACATCGAGCGGCGTGGTGTCGGCCATGTCAATCTCGAGCGACGCTGGGAATGCTTCATCAGGCAGCGCTGCCAGCGTTTCATCGTTGTGCTCGTTCACGAGTTCTCGCCGGGCGGCCTGTTTCGAAACGAAGCGGACTGCCGAGACGCCCTCGGTGGCACGCAGAGCACGCTCGAGCTCAGCGACTCGGTCCTGTGCCACGTTGTTCTGCAAGTAGACACTGAGCTTGCCCAGTTGCTGCCAGCGGTTTTGCACGTGCTGCACGTTGACCACCACGAGCAATGCCGTTACCAGGCATACGAAGGCAACGCCCACGGAAAACACGCTCAGGAGGTGGACTTCGAGATCACTCTTCATGGCGCGAACCGCGCGGGCCAAGGCGTTCATCGTGATTTCCTCATGCAGCACCTAGGTTCGCGTTGTCCAAACCCTGAGGTACATCGAATGCTCGACCCTCATCCAGCACGACCACACGGTGTGGTCGAATGTCCAGCAGTGACCGGTCATGGGTTGCAAAAAGTACGGTAACGCCCGTTGCATGGATGTCCTCGAACAGACCCAAGATATCCACTGCCAATTGCGGGTCGAGATTGCCGGTTGGTTCATCTGCTAACAGCAGGGCTGGCTCAGACACAATCGCCCGTGCAATGGCCACTCGCTGCTTCTCTCCGCCCGACAGCACTGCAGCTCGCTCCATGCCGCGCCCGCCAAGGCCCACCCGCTCGAGCACTTCGCCCACGCGATTGCGCACGGCGTGTTCCGAGAGACCCAGCACCTGCAGGGGCAGGCCCACGTTCTCGAGCACGCTGAAGTTTTCGATCAGTTTGAAGTCCTGGAACACGACGCCGATGTTGCGGCGCAGAAAAGGGACGGAATCCGGTGTCAGCCGCCCGATTTCGCGACCCAGGAACAGGATTCGGCCATCGTCCACGTGCTCGGCGGCGTGAAGGAGTCGCAGGAGCGTGCTCTTGCCGGCACCGCTGGGGCCGGTGACGAACACGAACTCGCCCCGCTGAATCACCAGCGAAAATCCCCGCAGCACGGGGCTATCCGCGCGATAGGCCTTCTGCACCCCCTCGAAAACCAAGATAGGCCGGTCTGCCGCCGACGGATCGAAGCGCTGACCCCGACGCAAAGTGGTGGGTCGAAAAGCAAGATCCGATGGTCCGAATGCCATTGGGTTCGAGGTAGCAGTCTTGTCCAAATTTGAGCAAGTTTTCGGAGTACAGTGCCGCTCCCCCAAGGCACCCATGAAACCCCTTCGAATAGGCTTTTTCGGCTTGCCGCTGGCCGCCCTTCTCTTGCAGCGTGACGGCTGTGAACTCGGCTGGGCGGTTCTGTCACCCGTACCTGCGCCCGGGCGCCGGCGCCTCAACGCACTCTTGCCCCGTGATTCGGTGATTGACCTTTTGGTTGACGATTCTGGTTTTGAGCGTCGCGTGGACTCGCTGTTCGACGCGTCCGCGATTGATCTAGTGGTCAGTTGGTTCTACACGCGCCGGATCGCCGAGCCTTGGCTCCAGCGTGCCTTGCTGGGTGGCATTGGGGTGCATCCTTCACTCTTGCCGCGCCACCGTGGAGCAGATCCCTTTTATTGGGCGATTGACTCGGATGATGCGGAGACAGGCGTTACCGTGCATCGCCTGGAGGCAGACTACGACACCGGAGCGATTCTCGCTCAGCGGCGACTGCCGATCGGTGAGCTCAATGCATGGCAACTAGCTCGAGCTTTGGACCGTCCGTCATTGGCGGCGCTCCGCGAGGTCGTGCGTACGTACGCTGCGGGACGGTTCTGTGCCGCAACAACACAAGAAGAGGCAGGTGTGACGCTTGCTCCCGAACCGAGTGGGCACTGGTTGCAGGTGGATTGGTGCTGGCCCACCGAACGCGTTCTGCGCCGCATTCGTGCGCTGGCTCCGGTGCCTGGTCTTGCCCTCGAGGTCAATGGTCTCGAATTCTTCGTGCAAAAGGCGTGCGTTGCACCGACATTTCCCCAAGCGCTGCTGCCGGGTGAGGCTTTCATTGGTTCACGGTTGCTGCTGCGAACCGGCGACGGCGCGATTGCGATCGAGCGAGCGCAATTGGCCGAACAGAACCCGGGGCTGCTCGAAGAGGGCGTCGACCAACCCCCTGCCGAACCCATCGCTGGCGAGCTCCTGGCTCAACTGCTCGGCAAACTTGCACGAAATTGAGCTGGGCCACTGAGCCCACGGGCGACAGTCGCCGTCGTGGTGCGTGCAGGTCGGCATTGGACGTTCCCCCACACGATACTTGAATCGGGCCGGCACTCGCATGATGATGATAGGGTCCTTATACCCTCGGAGGGTTCGCATGACTGATTTGGTGACCACCGCCCGGACCGCAAGAGAACGCTTGGCCATTGGATTGAACGCGCTCCAACACCCGGGCGTCCCACAAACCTTGCTTGCCGCGGCAGAGCCAATCGCCATGGCCATGAGATCTCTGCTTCAAATCGAGCGCAGCGGCTCGCTGCCGATCAGCAAGTCTGGTCCCACGATTCTGGATCTCGTGCGCCAGGCGCTCGCCAAGCTGCAAGCCGAGCCTACGAACCACCCCGCGCTCATCACGGCAATGGAGTCGGTGGCAGGATCGCTCGGTTTGGTTTTTGGTTTGGTGCAGCGGATGAGCAGCACGCCACCCGCGCCAAACCCGGCTACCTCGGCGCAGGCAGTCGTATCGGCGCCGCCGGTGGCTGCTGAGCCGCGAGTTGCGCCCATGCAATCGGTCACTACTACGCCGCAGCAACTCGCGCAGGTCGCCCAATCGCCAGCCGTGGTGGCAGCCCCACGGCCACAAGCGCCGGTAATTCAACCAGCGCCTGCTGCGCCGGCACCAGCCAAAGCCGCAAGCCCCGCACAAGTACCAGCGGCGCCCGGGCCATTGCCGGTTGAGCAGGGCACCTTGGTGTCGAGCCAAACGCCGACTACAGCGCAAAACGCTCCCGGGGCTGCAAAACCGAGTGAGCAGAAGCCTGCGCCCAAGAACGCGCCGGCTGCTGGTGAGCCAGTCCGCGCACCAGCGGCAGCGCCAGCAGCAGCACCGGCAGCAAATCTGCAACGTGTTGCGGCCGAGCTCGGGGCTCACAGCGCCACCAATTTCTACAAAGGCCTGGGCGGTAATGATGTTGTGGATAGTGGCGGAATCTTCGTAGCCACCTATCAAGTGCCACCGGTCGGAAAGACCGTGTTGATTCGTGTCTCTTTGCCCGGCGGTTATGAATTCGAAGCCAAGGGTGTGGTGCGGTGGACTTGTGAACCGAGTCCCAGCTCGCGCGGCGAAGACATTTCGCCCGGCTTTGGTGCGCAATTCACGGAGATTTCGCCGGAAGCGCGTCAGCTCGTGTATCGCTATGCACGCAACCGAGAACCGCTGTTTCACGACGACTTCTAGGTCTTCGATGAAGTTCCGACCTTATAGGACAGCCAGAGATCCTCGCCGATAGCTGCGTTGGATCTGCGAGTTCGCCTGCCGATGCTCGACACTACTGCTGGATATCAGCGCTCGAGCGCAAGGTTACGCAAAAAGGTTGCGCTGACGATCCTCATGTTTGCGGCCGCGATGCTCGTGATGCGACCGGCGCGGGCGGGTGATCCACGCTTGCAGTGGTTCACGTTGTCCACCCCCAATTTCAGAATCCACTACCATGGCGGGCTCGAGACGCACGCACAACGGGCGGCGCAGGTCTCAGAGCAACTCTTTGCCTACTTGGTGCGGTGGCTAGGGCGTCCTCCCCGCGAGCGCACTGAAATCGTGCTCACGGATGTCTCGGATTCTTCCAACGGCTACGCCAACGTACTGCCGTACTCTGCCATTGTGCTCTATGTCACGGCTCCCGATGATATGTCGACGCTCAACGAGTACGACGACTGGCTCCCGACGCTGATTGCGCACGAACAGACGCATATCGTACACATCGACAACGTTTCGG
>CAZCNI010000236.1:0-4221 GCA_964499765.1 uncultured Polyangiaceae bacterium | reverse complement strand
GCAATGCTACTCATTACCTGGTGGATGCTCGCTCGGCGACGGATGTGAGTCCAAGACGAGGTGTAGAGTGGCAAACAGAGTTTTCGAACGAATCATAGCAGTACGCGCCCCGCAAACAGTGGTCTCGCTCGACGCCACCTACAAGAGTCCCGCCTTCGACTTGGAGTTTGACGCCGATGGCAAGATGCCGTTCGCTCAGGTCGTAGTCTGGTGCGCCGGCAGGTCATTTGTGGTGCCCGCCAGGTCAACACCGGTCGGCGGTAACACTTACGTCGCGCAGTTACCCGAAGGACTGTGCCGAGTCGAGCGGATGAAGTTGCAAGTCGAAGGCTGCCGCATCGCCGACATCAGCCAGGCGCGGGGTGAAGATTGGATCAAGTACTTCACGGAAATAGAGGTCATACCTGGGAAGGTCCCCGTGTGTCTACCTAGTAATGGCTCTCTGATACGGATCTACTTCGGTATACACAAACACATGCACCAGCCGCTCTACAGAGCGGCGAATCCCAACCATTGGGACGGGGAAATCGACGGGATATTCGCTACCCGGCAAGGGGCTTACACGGACTTCATTCCCGATGCGGTCGAGCGCTACGTTCGCGGCGCGCTACCCCATGCAGGCCTTTCGGCAAGCTGGAGCGGTTCACTGATCGAGCAGCTGCAACGCTGCCGTCGAGAAGGGTTATGTGGCGGTCAATTCGGGGGTTGGGGCGCTAGGCTGCACCAGGCAGCCACGTCCCAAACTGAACTGGGCAATCCTCGCCTGGACTTCACTGCGTTCGGTTACTTTCATCCACTCATGCCGCTGCTGCCACATCGCGATATAGTTCGCTCGATTCAGCAGCACCGTGAAATCGTACGCGACGCATTTGGAACGGCTCCGTCTTCCATACTTTTTCCGCCGGAAACGGCGTTCCACGTTCGGATGATCCCTGCGTTACTCGAAGCCGGAATAACGGCTGTCATCTACGACTCAATTCATCGGTTTCGGGCCTGTCGGGACTATCCTTATGCGGGTAAGGAAGAAGGAATGCTGCCGCCCAATCCGGCAGAACAAGAAAACCCGGCGGTTTCTGATTGGCTGCGACTACAGAATGTCTGGGCGGCAAGTCCGATCAGCCCGTCGCTTCTGCGTCCGACCTGGATTCGCTACGAAGATCCCGACGGAAAAGAGCATCGAATCATAGGCGTGCCCGCCGAAAGGTATTTGGGGAATGAAGACGCGCGCGGTGGGTTTGGCGCGCTGCAGTATCCAAGTGTTCTCGGTCAACTACACGACGCGATTGCGCACAGCGGTCAGTATGATCCGAAGCATCCGCCCTTCTTCTTGCTACATTCCGACGGTGACAACTATGGCGGGGGGGCGGACAGCTACTATCGACACAACACGGAAAACCTAGTCGAGTGGCTGAACGCCGACCCCCGTTTCGAATTGACCACCATTCGCGACTACTTGGCTCGCTTTGCGCCGGACCCGAGCGATGTCATTCACGTCGAGCCTGGCTCCTGGAGTGGTGCAGACAATGGCGACCCGCAATTTTCCAAATGGTTCAGTCGCGCGGACACTGACTATTCACCAGATATCAACTCATGGGCTGTGCTCACGATGTTGCAGAATGCGGTGCACTCATTGCAGGATATTGACCCCGGTTCTGTTGCACTCGCTAGCGCGGCGCGACTGATGCTAACGGCCGAGACGAGCTGTTACTGGTATTGGACGGGACAAGACGTGTGGGACGCCCAGGTGACCCTTGCGGCTAATGCAGCGTACCAGCTGCTTGAGGCGGCATTGGTCGACCTAGCCCAGCGTGACATTGCGGGGCCAACCATATTTCCTCCCTGGGTGATGCCAGCCAATCCGGGAGGCTCGTGTTGGGGCAATCAAGGGTTACAACCAGCAGCGCGCACCGGGATTCTGCAAACGTTGGTGGGTGACGTAAGCGGCGTACGCTCGGTAGAAGTCGTGATCAGAGACGGGGCCCACGAAAAAGTCATCCCGCTGATCGATTGCGGGCCCTACCCCACTCGGACCGGTGCGCGGCGAATCGCGCATCTTTACCGATGCGAGCTGCCTACTGGGCTGGGGACAGTCCGCTATTTCTTGCGGGCAGTCGATGGGCGGGGAAACGCCAGTCGCGGCTCGCTTGAGCGGGTCCATCTTGCCTAACCACCATCGACGAGAGCTAACCTCAGTGCTTTTCCGGATGACGCACGTGATGTTTTGCTGCGCGTGGACCGGTGAGCAGCGGACCGTCGAGCGAATGACCAAACCGGCGAAGTCCCAGTACGGTTCCGCCCAGTTCGGGATCACTCGATGTTGCTCGGTCCGGATCGAGCACTGATTGCCAGAACTCGTCTGCGGCTCCGCAAGCGTTCATCTCCGTGGACTCACCGTTGGCGCTGAATGGCAGCATATTTTCCATTGGAAGCCCGAGCTGTGGCGCTAAGTCGGCTCTGAGTAACGCTCGAAACTCACCGCTTGTCTCAATCGTTACGTAGTGTTCGCGGATAAAGATACGAGCGTCATGCCACTCATCCAATGGATCTCCACCCATGCCCTTGTAGTAGTCCGAGATGACGATTAGAGCGGGGCGGCCTCGCTGCAGGTCAGTCAGGTAGCGATCCGCCAGTGGCCCTTGCTTGAATCGCATGGGTTCGTATCCACGGTTGCAGGTATTCGTGTTGACCGTCGTAACATTGGTAAGGTCTTTGAAAACGGGGCCCGGTGCCCAACGGTGGCAATGTTCGTAGACTCCCCAAGCCGTCCAGCCCCATGCCAGCACCGTATCACGTCTGCCCAAATGTGGTTCGATACGTCGACACAAATCCGCTACTCGGTCGTCACTTGTCTGCATGAAACGATTCTGCCAAATCAGGCCTCTGAGGCTGGTCAACGTGGCGATCGTGCCCAGCAACCAGGCAGCGACTTCGGGACCACGTCGCCAGCGACTCATGGCCTGCACTACCCGAGTCACGGCGCTGGCAGGGCGCAATACGATCACCGAGTACGCAGCCCACAGTGGAGCATTGTCATGCGCGAAGAACCGCAACGTTAGTGTGATGCCCAGCAGCACGGTGAGACCAAACAGCCAGGCCACATAGGACAACCGACGTCTGTCCGCGTCACATCCGTAGCGACCCAACGGAAGAATCGACAATGCCAATAATATATGCCCGAATGGCAATTGCTCAGGTAGACACTGCAGGCCAATAAACGTGGCAGGCCAACGGCCTCCCGCACCGGTCACGATGGACGCGACGGAGTCGTTCGCGTAACGTCGCACATTGGCGTAGCCGGAAAACACTGCTTCGGCATTTCCATTCTGTATGAACGGCGAGCTCACTAGTAAAACCACAAACAGCGCGCCCACCGCCAGGGCCGCCAAGTGGACAGCGGATTCCCGCCAGCTGCGCCTTCGCCGTTCGTCGAGCCAGATGACTCCAAGGAGAAGGCCCAATGACACGGCAGAAGGTCGAATCAACACCGCAAACGTCAGCGAAGCACCCGCGCCGAACCAAAGGGCACGTATTGCAGTCGCGCGCCCACGGTCTTCAACGATCGCCGCGGCAGCACAGCCTGCGGCCAGCGTGAGCGGCAGAGTCATCCAGAATGAGTAGTTAATGTCGCCTTCAGCCGCGAGCGCAGCCCCACTCGCATGAAAAAGGCAGATCCATCCCTGCCATCGCCTGCCCCAGCAGATCCCACCAAGCCACCCCGTAGCCAGTGAGGTTGCCGTAGCCCAGAAGGTCGAAAATATCCAGACAGCACGCAGACCTCCGAACGCCAGCCACGGCGCAAAGAGTATGAATGCGCCCGGCGGTTTGATCTCAATCGAATCGACGTACGGAAGGCGACCGGCCAGCAGCAGCCGTGCGTTGTAGACAATGCCAGCAACGTCAAGGTTGAGGAATGTCGGATGAAGAATGCCGTGCAGCTGTCCAGCCACATTACAAAGGAATGTCGCCAAGACTAACCACAGCAAGGCACGCACATTGCGCCTGTCGTCGTTTGCACTCAACGCTTGCCCAATACGCGCACTCGGTTCAAGTCCCGAATCGACGGTGGTCAATGTGAAGTTCTCGGCCGAAACGTTGCACCCAGCTCAGGTCCTTCCCAAGCCAATCGCGCTCCGTTCGATGGCTGAGCGCAAATCGCTCAGCCAATACCATGGAAACCCAAAGCGTCGATGGCTGGCAGCAGATGGCCACCAAGCCCAAACG
>CAZCNI010000235.1:0-4224 GCA_964499765.1 uncultured Polyangiaceae bacterium | reverse complement strand
AAGGTTGGTTACTGACTTTTGAACCTGCCCCGATTGAGGTGCCGAGCAAATACGCAGACTTGTGGAGGTCGCGGGCGGACTTTTGGAGTTCTCTGTGAGTGTAATCAGGCTGCCGAATTCGGGCGCCAGGTGTGTTGAATCGGGGCGGAGTGTTATTCGAGCCATATTCTCGCGTCTCCGAGTGAGCAGGCCCGCCACCGAAGGCGGGAGAATGGCTTTCAAACCCGGGAGACTGCCTTCTAAACCTGGTGGGGAAGCTTGGGCGTCGAGTGGCAACGGTGCACCGGTGGGATTGGGAGTTACGCAATGCGTAAGGGCCTGCGTGGAAGTGCGGCGCCCAGCAACTGCCCGGGCGCCAGTCACTACGACGCCGAGGAGTGGTGGTCCTTCGATGACGCCGAGGAATGGTCGGAAGACAACCATTCCGCTGCGTTATCGAAGGACTATTAATAGTGTCCAATCTGCTGTCGCACGAAGGCTGTGAGCAACGATTGCAAGCGTTCCGTTATGTGCTCGACAACACATCGTTTTCTTTTTCAACAATGCTCAAACCTCGAGATGAACCCAGGGGTTGCCCGTGAATATCCATACTCGAGCCATCAATGTATCGGGTTTGCACGGCATTCTGACTGCTTGAGCGCGAAACTCCACATCATTAATTTTGTGATCGGGAAAGGAATTTTATCTAAGACAAGGCCGCAGCTACAACGCTCGAGTCTCGCAATATCGTTACACCGGCGATCGAACAGCACCTGCGGGCATTGATCGAGATCGTCAAGACGCCTACCCCACACACAACAGCCATGGTCGTCTCGGAAGAGTCACTACAAGCGGGCGCCAAGGAGTTCGCCGACTGGTTGAACGATTGGCGCACTGCAGCGTCCACCGGCATAACCCGTCGCGACTTCCGCATCATGCTCGGCATCTCGCGGCGGCGAGCTTCCGATGTGACACCAGAACCAGAACCCGCGCCCGCACCCGCAGCAGCTGCACCCGCACCCGCACCAACAGCACCAACACCAGTGCCAGCGCCATCACCGGTGGCAGCACCCACAGCGGGGCGTGCAGCGTAAGCGGCGAACCGCGTGGATTCGCCTCTGCACGCAGCGACGCAATTCACCCACTAACAATCAATTGATCGCAACCTTGGGGCACGGGCCACGGACCCGTGCCCCAAACTTTTTCCACATGACAATGAGACGGAGAAGCGTTCGCCAATTGACGCCGCGTAACCCGAGTCGCGCGACCGCTCGCGAATCCCCTCGCCTCAATCACCTCCTTGCCGCCCCCCCTGCTCCCAGCTAGCCAAGGGCTGGCGGGCGCCGTGAGCTGGAATACAGTCCAGGAGGTGACACGGGAACCCATGGGCACCAGCGAACAGCGAGCCGAACCAACGCGTGGAATTGGGCACGCCTGACGGTTCCGTGGGTGTACGGCCCATCTGATCCAGTAGGCGGTCAAGATCGCCGAATCCTTCGTATTGCCCAAGTTTGTCCCTGGAACGGAGGCCAGTCGCTAGTTGTTGTTTGCATCTGGGGCTCAATTCCCCTATCGCACCACGGCACTCGGTGTTCTGCCCCCCCGGCGGGCGCCGAACGGAAAGGAATGCCATGGAATTATCCCATGAAGTAAAAGAGATGGTTTGCGTCCATCGCGGTCCCAATCATGGACCGGCACCCATTCCCGAAGAGGGTCGCTGGGTTCAGGCGCGTGAGGTGAAGGACATTTCCGGTCTGACGCACGGCGTCGGCTGGTGCGCGCCACAACAAGGTGCGTGCAAACTGACCCTGAACGTCAAAGACGGAATCATCGAAGAAGCCCTGGTGGAAACCGTGGGCTGTACCGGCATGACACATTCAGCGGCAATGGCCGCGGAGATCCTGCCCGGCAAGACGATTCTCGAGGCGCTCAACACGGATCTGGTTTGCGATGCGATCAACGTTGCAATGCGCGAGTTGTTTCTGCAGATCGTCTATGGCCGAACCCAAACGGCGTTCTCAGAGGGCGGTTTGCTGATCGGCGCGGGTCTCGAAGATCTCGGCAAGGGTCTGCGTAGCGTGACCGGCACGATGTATGGAACCAGTGCCAAGGGGCCCCGCTATCTCGAGCTGGCCGAAGGCTACGTCACTCGCCTGGCGCTCGACGAGAATGACGAAATCATCGGCTATGAATTCGTCAAACTGGGCCCAATGATGGAACTCATCGCCAAGGGCGTGGACGCAGGTGAGGCGTTGAAGAAGTCAACCGGCAACTATGGTCGTTTTGCTGAAGCCAAGCGAACCATCAACCCGAGGAAGGAGTAATAGATCATGGCGCTATTCGAAGGTTATGAACGACGGATCCCGCAGATCACAGTGCTGCTGAAGAAGCATGGTCTGGACTCCATTGAAGCAGCCGAGGCACTCTGCAAGAGCAAAGGGCTCGATGTGGCTGGCATTGTAAAGGCAGTGCAGCCGATTTGTTTCGACAATGCCTGCTGGGCGTACACGCTCGGTGCTGCAGTTGCGATCAAGAAGGGTCAGAAACAAGCGGCAGAGATTGCCGTGTCGCTCGGTGAAGGGCTGCAGGCGTTCTGCATTCCGGGCTCGGTTGCCGACGATCGCAAGGTGGGGCTTGGCCACGGAAACCTGGCGAGCATGTTGCTGCGTGAAGAAACTCAATGCTTCGCGTTCCTCGCGGGGCATGAGTCGTTTGCGGCAGCCGAAGGTGCGATTGGCCTGGCCAAGAGCGCCAACCGCGCGAGAAAAACGCCGCTGCGCGTCATCCTCAACGGCCTCGGCAAAGACGCGGCGCAGATCATCGCTCGGGTCAACGGCTTTACACATGTTCGAACGCAGTTCGACTACGCAACCGGCAAGCTCGCAATCACCTTGGAGAAGTCTTACTCGCAGGGTGAACGCGCCAAAGTGCGTTGCTACGGTGCGGATGACGTGCGCGAAGGCGTTGCCATTTTGCATCACGAGCGCGTGGATGTGTCGATCACCGGCAACTCGACCAACCCCACACGCTTCCAGCACCCGGTGGCAGGTACATACAAGAAAGAGTGCATCGAACAGAAGAAGCCGTACTTCTCGGTCGCCTCAGGCGGCGGCACTGGCCGCACCTTGCACCCAGACAACATGGGTGCCGGACCAGCCTCGTACGGCATGACCGACACCATGGGTCGCATGCATTCAGACGCACAATTCGCGGGTTCATCCTCAGTGCCCGCGCACGTCGAGATGATGGGACTCATCGGCATGGGTAACAACCCGATGGTGGGCGCTTCGGTTTCCGTGGCCGTGGCCGTGCAAGAAGCCATGAGCCGCTGAGATACGTCACTCACTCTCCAGCGATACTGATCGTGGCCGGTATGCCGACACATGCCGGCCACTGCTGTATTTTACGCAGCTGAATCGAAACTCGATGGGCGCGCCGTGAACACCAACTTGGACCGAGCACTAAAGCGCGTACGCGCCGTAGCCGTTCACTGCTGCACTCGTTGGATGAAAGTCGCCATTGGTAGCATCCGCGAACGCGGGATCGACACTGACGGAGCCTGACACGCAATTTCCGGCAACCCCAGCTGGGGCGGCCCCCTGCGACACGTTGTCGGTGAGCAAGTAGCCCCGTGGCTGCGCGTCACGACACTCGCTCTGCTTAGGAGTGCATGACCAGAAAGCGCGTCAGGGAGCCTTCAGCACGGTCGCGGTAGTCGTGGTGGTCGGGTTGGCCGAGTGGCACGAATCGCAGTCGGCGCTGCGAGCATCCGTGGCCTGCTTGATGGACTCACCACTGGCTGTTCGAGTCCGAATGTCAGCAGAATTCCAATTGACTGTGTCGGTGCCTACCTGCCAATAGTACCCGTTGGGGTCTGTGTATACGAAGAACTTCTTGGTGCCATCGCTAACGCCAACCTCCACATTGGGAGATCCGGTCTTGCCATCTGCCTTGTAAACCGTGCCGCCAAACACAAGCTTGGTCGTGGCGAGGGTACTAGGACTCGTTGGGCCATGGCATGTCAAACAAGGCACGCTTCCTACGGGAGTCGCCGTATGAGTAGGCGTACTCGCTGTGCCGGTCGAGCTGAATGCTGAAGGCCAGAAGTTGCTGGTCGTGCTGCCGCCTGCACTCGATTTACCACCAACACCGCTGGCACCACCGGCAGCAGCGGAGGGGTTGCTGTCACTGCTGCCACAACCCATCGAGGCCAAGCACACGCCAACCACCAAACATTTCGATAGC
>CAZCNI010000234.1:0-4239 GCA_964499765.1 uncultured Polyangiaceae bacterium | reverse complement strand
GCTGATGTGGCTCTGGCACGTGAATTGTTCGACTGTGTAGGCCGCACGGTGCAGGTCCCGGAAACGCTCATGGACGCTGTTACGGGCCTAAGTGGAAGCGGCCCTGCATTTGTACTGCTCGCGGTTGAAGCCATGGCGGATGGTGCCGTCTGCTCGGGCATGCCACGACCAATGGCACTCGAACTGGCTGCTCAAACCATGGCGGGCACCGCGAAGATGCTGCTCTCCACCGGTGAGCACCCGGCGGTGCTCAAGGATCGCGTCACGAGCCCGGCGGGAACTACGATTGCTGGCCTAATGGAACTCGAAGCGGCTGGTACTCGCCACGCATTTGCTCGCGCCGTGATTCGCGCCGCAGAGCGTGCTGCGGAGCTGGGGCGGAAGGGGTAGACCTTTCTTTTACCTACCCCATTGCAGTGCATCTGGCACAATCGGCCGGCTATGACCGAACGCCCCTCTGCGCCAGCGGCCGACGCTATTCTTGGACGCTACTTCCCAGTGCTCGACCACGGCTTTGTTGCCCTAGTCGACTACATGGGAACTGACGCCTGTATCGAACGCGCTGCCCGCGTGAGCTACGGCTACGGAACGCGCGCTACCGCCAAGACCCGAGGTCTTTTGCGATACCTGCGCAATCACCTGCACACGTCGCCGTCGGAGATGGTGGAACTGAAGTTTCACTGTTGCATGCCCATCTTCGTAGCGCGCCAATGGATCCGTCACCGCACGGCAAACGTCAACGAATACTCGGGGCGCTCTCACTAATGCCAATGCTGTTCTACACGCCCGAGCGTGAGCATTTCCAGAAGCAGGACCAGGGCAATCATCAAGGGCGGAGCCGTCAATGCCTCGAACCCTCGCTGTATGACGAAACCGTTGGTCGTTTGCACGACAATCGAGAACGAACGCAAGCGACCTATGAGTGGATGACGGAGCAAGACGTCGCGCGCGAGCTAGCTCGCATCGATCTGCCACTATCGACCTACACTCAGTGGTACTGGAAGATCGATCTGCACAATTTGCTGCACTTTCTGACACTCCGCGTGGATGCGCACGCGCAATGGGAGATTCAAGAATTCGGCCGAGTCATTGCCGGGATGATGCGTTGTGTCGTGCCAATCAGCTATGAGGCCTGGATCGATTATCAGGTCTGCGGCGCACGCATGAGCCGAATGGAACTGGATGCAGTACGCAGCTTGCTCGAGGTGGGTGCAGATGGCTCGGTGCGTGCTCGACCGGGCGCGACCCTAGACCGCCAGCAAATGCTCGCGCTCGGCCTCGGTTCGCGTGAAGTGAGTGAGTTTTGCGACAAGCTTCGACCAGCCGAGGTCCCCTCCTTCGAAGTCAGCTACGAACAGAGCCACCCCGCGGAAACATTCGAAGCAAAGGCAGCAGCGGCCGTTCCAGCCATCGCCCGCGAAAAGAACGGCAGCAGCGACTGAAGCGCACTCGCATTACAACACCCCAGTCGCCACTCGTCAGTTGTGGTTGGTCTAGTCGCTTGTCTTCGGTTGTTGTTGGGGCCGGGGCTCCAACAACCCAAAAGATTGCGCCCCAACAACCCAAAAGATTGCGCCCCAACAACTCACATCATAACTGCGTTAGCCAATTGGTGATCAAGTAATTGGCGATGAACAATACTACGGCGCTCTGAACAACGGCGCGCGTGGTCGCAATCCCGACCCCACGCGCACCACCTCTCGCGTAGAAGCCCTGATGGCACGAGATGGTAGAGATGAGGAATCCAAAGACCACGGATTTGATCAAACCCATCGTGAAATCATTGAGGGTCAGGTATTTCTCAATATTCGCAATGAACGTTCCAGGGTCCACACCTAAGAACTCCACTGCAATCATCCAGGCTCCAACCATGCCCACACAGCTATACAGAACGCAGAGCATTGGCATGGTCAAGATACTGGCTATCATCCGCGGGACCACCAAGTACTGAACCGGGCTAACGCTCATGGTCGTTAGCGCGTCGATTTGTTCCGTAACGCGCATGTTGCCGAGTTCTGCACCCATCGCGCTACCGGCACGCGCAGTGACCATAAGTGCAGAAAAAACTGGACTGAGCTCTCGCGTCAGTGAGATAGCCACCACACTGCCCACAACGCCCTCAGCACTGAACTGCCTGAGGGTGTGCGTAGTCTGTAGCGCCAACACCATACCGCTGAAGATGCCCGTCAGGCTAACGATGAACACTGATTGAACACCCACGAAGTCCATTGCCTTAAGGAGCTCCATGATGCGATAGGGCGGTCGAACCACCCACATGAGCGCGCGTAGCGTCAACGCCAAATAGGAACGGATGCCATTGATAGCGCCAAGGAACGGTTGCAGCAATTCGTAGATGGGTTGCGGCGGCTTCTTGCCGCGCTTCGCTGGCGATTCGTCAGTCAGGGTCGCGGTGCTCATGGAGTTGCCCGTCGAACTATTCGGACTTCGCGGTTCCATGCCGCGAATCCCTCAATTGCGCAAGCATACTCGCTGAGCGTGCACCCGTACTCTCCAGGCAAATGGACCGCGGGAACGCCGTGAACGTTGCGATGAGCGCGTCTCCCCCAAGTTCGGCAATGAACGGCTCGCCCCACTCAACGAGCAGCGCCCAGCCTTCATCGCGCCGGGATACCAGTCCCAATTGTCGCACGTCCGAGGCTCGCTCGAGTCGATACAGATCGGCGTGCAACAAGGGTGGTCGAGTTTCGAACTCGTGTACCAGTGTAAAGGTGGGGCTCGTCACGCGGATACGTTCGGGCAACCCAAGGGCTCTACAGATGCCCCTCACGAGGAAGGTCTTGCCTGCACCTAGTTCCCCGCTGAGAATCACCAAATCACCTGAACTCAGACAACGAGCCATGCTTCGGGCAAGCCGCAGAGTTTCTCGACGGGTCGCCAATGGCCATTGTTCCTCAGTGGATTCGGCCATGATTCTCCAGTAGGGGAGCCTGAGTGCCCACGGATGGGCTGCCCAATTTCATAGCAAACGTTGGAACTAGGGCGCCATCCGACGAGAAGCCACTATTCGTTGAGGTCCACAATTGAGCTCGAGCGCGACGCAAGTCTTGACTCACACGCATCAGCACTTCCGCGCGCGAGAGCGCGTTGGACGTTGCGAACTTTTGGATGTCGGAAAGCGCCGCGATCATCAGGAGGCTCAAATCGTGACCGAGAGCCTCATAGTAGTGCGGCATACGCGAGAAGCGTTGAATCCACAAATCGAGCAGGGTGTCGCCCTGCACGCGTCGAACGGTTGGTTCGAACATCACGGCACCGGTGACCTGATGAGATTGCCAAGCATCAATGCCAGCCAGCGCCTTCGGACCTAACCAGATTTCTGGCAAGTGCGCTACGTCAACCGCGGCGTAGCCGAATTTCTCCGCGCACGACGAACCGCAGGCAAAATAGACCTGTTCCACGTGTCCCCGTTCCCAAGCCACGAATGGGGGCGATGAACTCTCGCTACAGAACGGATCACCATCATTGACTTCAATCATGTGCTTCGAATCAGTCCGCAGATGCTTGCGCCAGGTTTCCGAAGCGGTCTGGTCGGATGTGTCTACGAAGAAAGTCTGATCGCTGCGTTCGGCCGGCGCCAGAGGTGCGAGCGTCACGACCGTAATGCCTTGCAACCGCGCCCTGCTGACCAATTCGATGGCAGAGGCCACATCGAACCCACCGATGATAATAGCGACGCCTTCATTGTAGAGGTCATTGACTGCGTCTTCATACCCACTCGGGTCGGAACGCGACGCTTCGCGCGTCAGCAACTGTACCCCATCTTTCTCGCGCTTTTCGTCGAGCGTTTGCAGAATGCCCGTAACGATTTCGCTTGAGCGTCGCCGCTGCTGAGCGGCATCCAGGTCCAGCACGATGCCGATTTTGCGACCAACGCTCTGCGTTTCCGTCTCAGCTCTGGCCGCAATTCGCGCCAATCGTTTCAAACTGACGTTTTTCTGCAGTGATACGGACGAATCGTAGAGCAGTCGCTGGGCGAGCGACGCGTCTTGATTGTAGATGGCATAACGAGCCAAACGCTCGGTTACCGCACTGCGCATCCAGCCGCGCGCTTGTTTGCGCCCGGGAATCGAAGTTGGCAGCTGAAGGGCAATCTCGAGCTGTACCCACAGTCTTTCGAGTGCCGCGCGAGAGACTCGGTCGAGCAGGTTCGTGATCTCATGTTCAATGGCTGAACGCCGATCCTCACTGCATTCAAGTCGCCACACCAGTGCCCATTTG
>CAZCNI010000233.1:0-4244 GCA_964499765.1 uncultured Polyangiaceae bacterium | reverse complement strand
CAGAACGCTTGGAATGCGTTCCTAAAGACACTAGAAGAGCCGCCCCCTCACGTTAAATTCATTTTTGCCACGACTGAGGTTCATAAGGTACCTGTCACCATACTCAGTCGCGTTCAGCGGTTCGATTTCAAGCTAATTCCAGCACGGTCGATTGCGCAGCGGCTGGAGACCGTACTTGCGGCAGAAGGCATCAGTTACGACGATGCGGCACTTTCAATCATCGCCCGCGAGGCATCAGGAAGCATGCGCGATGCGATGAGCCTGCTCGATCAGGTGATCGCCTGGCGACCTGACGGTCTTGAAGGGGAGTCGGTTGCACTAGTCCTCGGCATTGCCAGCCGCAAAGTACTCCGCGACCTCGGCGGAGCACTGTTGTCCCATAACGCGGAACAATGCCTGCGCGTCATCAATCAACTTGCGAACCAAGGTTTTGACCTTTCTCATGTTGCCCGAGACTTTCTCGGACTGCTACGTGACCTGGTAGTGGGCAAGGCCTGCGAAAAACCTGATGAGCTTCTCGACTTGCCCGACACGGAAAAGAGTGACATCATCGCGCTTGCAAACCAGACAAACCTCGATGATCTGTTACGGGTGCACCAAGGTTTTTCAGCCGGGTTTGACGACATCGTTCGCAGCGGACAACCCCGAAGTGCGCTTGAAATGCTAATGGTGAGGTTAGCTGGCCGTCCACCACTACTTCCAATCGACGAGTTGCTCAACCGGCTGGGTGCGTTGGAGCATCGCTTTCTGGCCGCGTCTCCGAGAGGCGCCCCTTCCCGTGGGGTTACACCCCCGCGACCTTCCGCACCAGAGCGTTCAGTCAACACCGCGCCGGCACGGGGTCGAGCGCGAGAGGCGGCCACACCTGCGGTACGGCGGCCACCGAACAAAGACTCGGATCGCGACGAAGAACCGGCTCCTGCGAAGCAATCAGCAAATTCGCTCCCGCAGGCACAGCCCGCTGCGAGTGACAAGGTCGGCGAAGAGACAAGTGAACAGACTTTGCTTTTGGCTTGGCAAGAATTGGTAGACAAGATCGCCGAACAACGTCCAGAAGTGGCGGCAATTCTTGAGCATGCCGTGCCATTGCGAATTGATGCATCAAGAATTCACGTTGCTTGGCCACCTGGCAGCACGCTCGACAGCCAGTTCACTGACGCTGAGTTTACGCGATTGTTGGCTGATTCGAGCGCGACCGCTGGCTCCCAGATCGCCATTGAGATCACTCACGATTGCCGTGAAGCTGCGGGCCACGCCACCCTTGCCGCGGTCGAGACGGCAAATCGAACACGCAGAGTGAGAGAATTGGTGCAGCAGTCTAGACAGGATCCCTGCATCCTACTCGCGATAGAAATACTCGGCGCCCACATACGCGAAGTACGTGTGCCACAAGACATGAAATAGGGCGCTTGCCTTTGCGTTCGCGCTTCGGTTTGGTATTGCGCGGTTCAAGAAGTCGTTTCACTCTGTAACCGTGCTACCCCGCCGCCTGGTTCGACTTGCTAGCCTATTTTCGCGCTTGCCCGGTGTTGGTGAGAAGACTGCGCAGCGTTTCGTGATGCACCTGCTCACCGAAGAACACGGCCTAGCGCAAGCAATTTCGGCAGATCTTGCCGACATCCGCAGCGCCATCCAACCTTGCGAGACGTGCCGAAACTGGGCTGAACCCGACGCATCAGGACGCTGTCAGTGTGCAATCTGTCGTGACCCGCAGCGCGACGCCACTTTGCTCTGCGTCGTAGCAAAGGTGCAGGATCTGCTCGCGCTGGAGCGCAGTCACGTTCTCAAGTGCCGCTATTTCGTACTCGGCCAATTGCTGTCCCCATTGGACGGAATTCACGCAGAGAATCTACCAACCGATGAGTTGGCGGAACGAATTCGAACTGATCATGTGAATGAACTCATCATCGCAACACCCCCGACGGTTGATGGCGAAGCCACCGCGCTTCACTTGGTTCGCGAATTGAGTCCACTTGGAATCAGCTTTTCTCGCATTGCAAGCGGCATTCCGCATGGCGGCGACCTCGAATACTCTGATCAAGTGACACTGGGGCGAGCCCTGCTTGGCCGACGCCCGCTTATCCCTGAGTCAGATTAACCACCGCATCGGCTTATCGACTATCAAGACTTGCGACCTCACACGAGCTGGCCATACTCACTGCTCATCATGACGAGACAAACCATTGCAACCCCAGATGCACCAGCAGCCATTGGTCCCTACTCCCAGGCAATTGCCGTAGGAGAGTGGGTGTTCTTGAGTGGACAGATTCCACTCGAACCGAATACGGGGGCGCTCGTGGTCGGCGATATCAAGTCCGCAACCACGCGCGTGATGGAAAATCTTCGAGCGGTGCTCACCGCGGCCGACCTAACGTTCGACCATGTTGTCAAGACAACCATCTACCTGATCGATCTGAACGATTTCGCCGCGGTGAACGCAGTTTATGCGCAGTATTTCCAAAATAGTCCCCCCGCTCGTGCAACCGTCCAGGTTGCCGCGTTGCCGCGGGGCGTGCCTTTGGAGATTGAGGCCATCGCCTTTTCAGCCGGACTCAAAAACTCCGGGATCTGATTCGAGACAGTGTTAGTTTTCGGAGAGACGGATGGCAATTACCCAAAACGACTCGCAATTTGATTCCACTCTGATTGGTGCTTCTCCCGATGATGCGCTCAACGCACTCACAAAAGCCGGTGAGTCCGCGACTCAATTGATCGAGGCTTGGGTCGCACAAAGCAACGCCGGTGCAGTGGCTGCGGCAGCGGAGCTTGCGACTGGCAGCGTTCGTAAAGCGGCTCGACGCGGGTTGAACATTCTCAAGTCAAGGGGCGTCACGATCCCTACCCGAGGACGAGTGTCAACCGTTGCCCAATTGGCTTCGGTACCAACGATTCGCGCCTGGGTCATGCCTCCCGACGCAAGCGGGGGTGTGGTCGTGGTTCTGGCAGCCCATACACCCACCCGCCGCTGCAGAACGGCGTTCGTGTACTTGCATGATGAGCTAGGCATTCACCGCGTGGAATCAGGCGAACAGAGCATGACGCAGCTCAAGGAAGCGATGGCTCGACTGGCACCGGGCACTGCTCTCAAACCAGTGGAAGTTCCGCTCGATTGGGCGCGCTCTCGCATCCATCGCGCGCGGCAACGCCACATGGACAGTGGCAGGCCACAGCCACTCGGCCTGGCGTCCATTGCTCGCTTGCTAGAGCCAGTACCAAGCGACTTACCTGAACACCCCTTCGATGCCGAAGGCTTTGAACTTGCTGACGATGACGCGCGCGAAATGGCCGCAAACTCAGGTCGCCTGCATGAACTGCCTGAATTTCGCAGTTGGCTGCCTACTCGCGCCGCGATTGACGAGATGCTTGCCAAAGTGGGCGAACACCTGACTCCTGACGTGCAGCCCGAACAAGGGGTACTGGCTGCCTTGATCGAAAGTGAAATCAAAACCTCGACCGATCGGCTTTTCTCACCCCAACTGCGTGAGCAACTGGTGCGCACGATGAAGGACAGCGCGCTGAGCGTACTCAGCCGTGAAGGTGAAGCAAAGACGCTTGAAGTAGTGGCGGCGATGAAACGAATCGCAGCGGCGGGCCTCATCACCGACCCACCGCATGAGATCGGATTCCTCCGAGCATTCTTCGATAAGGCACTAGCGATCCTGTTGGCTCAGGGCCAAGGTCGTCTAAATATCCCGGTACGCAGGGCAGAGCCGAGTGGTACTGCCGCGGCGCAACAGGAGATTCCTGCGCCTGCGTCAGCCGGTGAAAACAAACCCGACGCTCAGAATGAACAGGGATCGGCGTAACTCTACTTTTCTAAATGTCTTGGCGGCGCGGAAAAGCGGGGTTGCTTTGCTAGCTTTTCTGCCGCCAACGTTTGGTAGGCCTGCCACAGCTTATGGTAGGTCGGGCCCGGCAAACGATTGCCAATTGGCACGCCGTCAACCGTAACCACTGCGAGCAGCTCTCTGATGCTAGAGGTGATGAAAACCTCCTGCGACTGCACGAGTTCCGCCGGTGTAGGCGACTGCAACTGCACCGTCAGTGACAGTGACTGAGCAGCTTCAAGCACCAATTCTCGGGTAATGCCTGGCAGTATTCCCGCTGAGACGGGTGGAGTCCGCAGCACGTTGCCCATCCGGTAGAACAGGTTCGAGGTCGAACCTTCTACGACTCTGCCATCTCCGTTGACGATCAGCGCCTCATTGGCGCCGACTGCTTTTGCTTGCCGCATAGCAAGGACC